>JANLUE010001309.1:0-3606 GCA_031363325.1 Gemmataceae bacterium | reverse complement strand
TCAGCAAACGGGCCAGAACGCCCGCCGCCCGACTGGTTCGGATCGTCGCCACGTGCCCACCTCTTGTCGAGTCGGCCCGTCGGTACTCACCCATTATTCCGTCTTCGGGCCGAAATCCATCCACGACTTTCTCGCACCGGTGCCCGGCCGCGTTCGGGGACAGAGTGACGGCCGTGGCGGTAGCCTCCGAGGATTGGATGACGCCGCAGCGGCCTGATCCACCAATGACGTGATTTGCCGGGCGGGTACTGTGCACCCGCGAGTTGTGAGACCACCAACGAACCATCCCGGCGCCGATTGACGTGTGCTTGCGAAGGTGACGCCTCGAAAAAGCAACACCGACGTTCGTGGAAGTGCCCCGAATTGTCGGCCCAGGGAGTTGTTGTCTCAAGTCAGGAGGTCTTGAGAGCAGTTCGGCTCTTGAGCAGCCGAGCGGGTGATCGACCGCGACACGGCAACCGCGATCAGACCCACCGCACCCCCCAGACCGCCCCCCACACCGGCATCGACATGAACCAGCCTGGGCGCGGGTCGGGGTTCATAATCGGCGTACCGATCCCAGCGGATGCTCATCACCAGCCCTTGGCCTGGCCGGTGCCGCGGCAGCGACCGGATCCCACAACCACGCCGGTAGCACCAGCGACCGACGATAAAATTGCACCGCGACGCGTGATCGATGTTGTCATGGATTCCCTCTCCCTTGTGTGAGTGATGAGATTGTACACTCTCATTACTTCACCACTTCAAACTGGCCCCTAACCAAGCGACGTTTTCCGCGATTTTTGATGGTTTTTGTGAAAAGCTCGAAATCCTTCGCGGTTTCTGGGGTTGAATGAAGTAACCGCTTCGCCAACACCAATCGCCCGCGAAAGGATTTCGAGTAAAAACTATCTTCCGCTCCTGGTGGCGCAAATTCAAGGACCAAATTGATCGTCGCCTGGACGACCGGTCTCACAACTCGGGGCCGGCGTTCACGGCTCAGAACATCGACTACGATGTCTCGCATCGGGACCGGGCGATTGGTTGTGGCGGGATCGGCCTCATCCACTCGCTCGTTCGGCACGTCGGTCTGGCCGAGGCGATCGACGAACACCTCCACCGGCTGAAATTTCACTTGCCCTATCACGAGTCCGACCACGTCCTCAGCATCGCGTACAACGCGATGGTGGGCGGGACTTGCCTCGAAGACATCGAGCTCCGCCGCAACGACGCCGCCTACCTCGACGCGCTCGGGGCGGACAAAATTCCCGACCCGACGACGGCCGGCGACTTCTGTCGCCGCTTCGAAGCCCAACACCTCCGCGCCTTGCAGGACGCCATCGACGTAAGTCGCCTTCGCGTCTGGGCCGAGCAACCGCCCGAGTTCTTGCGGCGGGCCACCATCGACTCGGACGGCTCGCTCACCGAAACGACCGGCGAGTGCAAGGCCGGCATGGACATCTCCTACAACGGCGTCTGGGGCTATCATCCGTTGCTCCTCAGCCTCGCCGAGACCGGCGAGGTGCTCCGACTCATCAATCGACCCGGCAATCGTCCCTCGCACGAGGGAGCGGCCGAGCAAATCGATCAGTCGATTTGGCTCTGCCTGCGCGCCGGCTTTCAACGCATCGTGCTCCGTGGCGACAGCGATTTCTCGCAAACCGCCCACCTGGATCGTTGGCATTCGCTGCGACAAGTCCGCTTCGTGTTCGGCTACGACTCGAAGAAAAACCTCAATCATCTGGCCGACGAACTGCCCGCGTCGGCGTGGCAACGGCTCGAGCGTCCCGCCCGTTTCGCCGCGTCCACGCGACCGCGACCCGACCGCGTCAAGGACGAAATCGTTCGCCGTCGCCAGTTCAACGTGCTGCGTTTGAAGTCGGAAGAGGTCGCGGAGTTCGACTACCGGCCGACGGCCTGCGCTCACACGTATCGGATGGTCGTGGTTCGCAAGAACATCTCGAAGGAACGCGGCGACCGCGTGCTGTTCGACGACGTCCGCTACTTCTTCTACCTGACGAACGATCGGGATTGGACGCCGGCCGAGGTCGTCTTCGAGGCCAACGATCGCTGCGACCAGGAAAACCTGATCGCGCAATTGAAGGGCGGCGTCCACGCCTTGACCGCCCCGGTCAACACTCTGGACAGCAACGCGGCCTGGATGTTGATGACGAGCCTCGCCTGGACGCTCAAGGCCTGGTGGGGTTTACTGCTGCCGGAGCACCCGCGTTGGCGCGAACGACACCGAGCGCAGAAGGAACGCGTTCTGGCGATGGAGTTCAAGACGTTCCTCAACGCCTTCATTCGCATCCCGTGTCAAGTGATTCGCACGAGTCGAAAGATCGTGTTGCGCATCCTCGGCTGGAACCCCTACCTCGACGTCTTCTTCCGCTTGTTCACCCGACTGCGTCCATAGAACCGCGCCGAACGAAGTCGGGATCCGGATGTCCCGATCCACCACCACGCCGAACGCCTTCACGCCGAAAGATTGGTGCAACACCCCGGACAACACCGCAACCGCCCGGTGCCCATTCCCAGGGCGACCGCCAGAGAAATGACGCCCCGAACATCACGCAAAGACACCAAAACCGACGCGCGGCGACTTCGCTTGATTAAGGACTGGCTCAGGTCGTCGATAACGATCACAACTTCTGGGATTGCTCCATAGCCGCGAAAATCCTGCTTGGTAATCGGCCCGGTGACACGAACGGTCTTTTCTTTGAAGTGCTTCTCCAGGTCATTGATGCCAGCTTTGTTACATTGCTCCGATCGCGGGCGATAACCGGCGACTCACTTCCGCTTCTGGAACTCGGCCGCCTGCGCGGCGAGTTGTGCGTTGTGCTCCTCGGTCATCTTCGTGAGCTGTTGGTTGTGCACGGCCGTCATATCCATCAATTGGGCGTTATGTCGGTTTGTCATCACGAAATTCGTGACGATCAAGATGACCGTAACGAGTACGAGTGCCCAGAGCGGACGCAGATGAGCCTGATTGGGCCGGGTCAAGGTGGCGTTTTCCATCGCATTCCTTCAGTGTTCGAGTCAAGGTCAGGTGAGCCGACGACGGCCGGCGAGTCGCGGAGTGTGAAGCGTCGCATGTGTGACTTCCTGGGGCGGGCGGGCCCCAGGGAGACACATCGGTCTGTGGGTATCGCACCCCATTATCCGCAGACTTGTTGACGAATTTTGAATCACCGCCCCCGATTCCTCGCGGCCGGTATTGGACAGCCCCAGACGTCAGATTTGGACCGCTTTCGCATTTGGCGGGAGGTATCTATGACCCAGCATCACTTCACCACTTCAATCTGGCTCATGTCATCGATCACGATCTCGACTTCTGGAATCGATCCATAGCCAAGATAATCGTGCCTGGCAATCGTTCCCGTGACACGGATGGTCTTGTCTTTGAAGTGCTTCTCCAGGTCGTTGATGCCAGCCTTGTTGAGTTGGCCGATCGCCTTTGCGGTCAGAGTCGCCACGAATCGGGTTCGGTTCTTGCTCAGTGGGTCATCAGCAACGAGCGTGCCGAGAAAGACATCGTCCGGGCCATGCCCTGCGGGGCCCCCGGTCGCGGGCGAGAACCGGCGACTCACTTCCGCTTCTGGAACTCGGCCGCCTGGGCGGCGAGTC
>JANLUE010001297.1:0-4585 GCA_031363325.1 Gemmataceae bacterium | reverse complement strand
CACCAAGAGCTTTTGGCGACAAGTCCTTCGTGATCATTGACGGCGATGTGCGATGCACATTGAAGGTACAGGGAGGGTCCGTCGTGATTGTCCATGGTGACGTGACAGGCGCGATCGTGGCGAGACAATCCGGTGAGATCGTTGTTTGCGGCGATGTGAGAAATGGCGCGGTCATTTCCGAGGGCATGGAGCTTTTTGTCGGGGGAGATGTGGCTGGAATTGTGGACGCGCATGAGGGCAGTTATGGGATCTGGATTGAAGGGAGCTTCTCGGGAAAAATGCGGTGTGGGCGGCCATACACCGGCGTTCGAATTCAGGGCGACTGTACTGGGGAAATCGAACCATTGGATCGGGCCATGCTCGGCCTGGTAGTGGGCGGGTCGATGCCGTTCTCGAACATCGAGAGTATTCGAGACATCGGCTCCACCTCGTTCAACGGCTCGATCGGATCGAGCGACCGCCCCGCGGGGTTGTATCCGGATCAAGAGTCATTTCGTTCCCTCGCGAGGCAACGGCAGTATTGTCAATGGGTCATCCAGAGATGACACAGTTGCGACGATTCGTGTTCGCAGGGTAAACGACATGGTGCGTCGAGCGATCGGAGCGTCGTTTCTCTCCATCGCGATTTGCGCGCTCGCCGCCGTTTTCACGAGCCCGTCGCCCGCCTGCGCGCTCATGTCCGCCCCGCCCCAATCGTATTCGCGAACATTGCCGAGTGGTCTCGAATTGGTGATGATTGTTTGGCGCGTCGAGTACGATCGCGGTTCAACGCATGCGATGTGGCTTCGACATCAGTATTCGTCGAGCGGACTCTATCGTGCCGATGGCTCGGTCGTCTGGGCACTTGACTGGTATTCGAGCGAAATCGAAATCACGCCGGACGGCGAATTCATGGTTCGATTCGATCAAAAGTTCACACCACGACAACCATCCGAGACGGAGGCGATCCGTTTCTATCGAAATGGACGACTGCTTCGAGCCTATCGCATCGATGAATTGATCGATAGACCCGATCGAATGCCGAGGCGGATGAGCCCCTGGTGGTTGAGGCGAAACGTGCTTCACCCGACCGAGGAGCGACTCGACGTGGAAACCCTGACCGGCGAACGATTCACGTTCGACGTTCGCACCGGCGAGATCGTCTCTGAGTACAGGCCGGTCCAGTGGTTTCGACGAATGTTGCGACGAGGGCTTGTGTTTGGAATTCTGATGGCATTCGTCTTGATCGCTCGCCTCAAGTCAAATCGTCGTATCGCGACGATTTGGCAATCGTCCTAACGGTAATTTCGCCATCTGGGACTTTGACGGCCGTGCGTTGGTCATTCTCAATTCGACGACTCGGCGAAGCTGAACCTCGGGGTCATCGGTTTAACGGGCGGGCCGTTTGTTAGGCGAGACGCCAGCAGAGCGGCGACGAGGCCGAAGAGCATCGACTCCATTTGGATCTGACGGCGGGTCGGCACGGCGGACAAGTTGAACTCGCCGTAGACCGCGCCGTGGATCTCGCCGTTGCGATTCAGGATCGGGGCGGCGATGTAGCTCGTCAGGTCGGCCATGCTGTCCATTTCGCCGCCTTCTTCGCGGGTCGGCGTGTGCCAGACCGTTTTCTTCTCGCGATGGATCGTCTTGAGAGCTTTCTCGGCCCAGGCCGACACGCCAATCGACTCCGGCTCGCTCACGCGCATTTCCCAATCGCCGCCACGCCACAGAAACACTGCCGACACGGACAGGCGCATGATGGTCGTTAGGCAGCGGGCCGTTTCGCGGAACAACGCATCCGAACTTTCGAGACCCGCCAGGCCCGCGACGCCGCGAATCCAGCGATCGAGCCCCTCGTCGGTTGGGATGGCGAGGGGGGTGTCGTCCGAGGGATGGGCGGCCACGCGGGTCGGCCGCCAGCCGTCCGGCCCATCGACCAGGATTGAGTGCGAGGGGAACAGCAACTCGACGGGCAAGGCGAACTCGCGTTCTTCGCCGGCGGCGAGGTCGCCCCGATCGGCCGTGCGAATTTCACACACGGTGCTGACGTTGCGGACCCGCGCCCGCGTTGGCGAGATCGGTTCGATGACGGCCTGCCGGCGCGAGATGAGCCGCCGACTCTCGAAGCCCGCGACCGCGAACCGGGTTCGGCCGCCGTGCTCGCTGCGCGCGAAAACCGCTTCGCCGGTCCCAAGTCGGCGACCGATTTCGACCGGGCCGGCGACCGGATCCGATTGCCACTGGAACGTCGCCCCGGCCGCGAGAGCCCGGCCACCCTTGCCCGGCACGAACGCCCCGGTGACCGACGCGGCGAGCCCGGTCCGCGTGAAGACGCTGATCCGAACCGAAGGTGAGCGCGAAATCGGGGCGGGCAACTTGACTGCGGAGACGGGCTCGTTCACCAGGAACCGCTCGACATCCTCCGCGAGGGCTTTCGCCGTCGGGTAGCGATCGATGGGCCGCAACGCCATGGCCCGCAGGCAAATTGCCTCGAGCGACTTCGGTACGCGCGGGTTCACTTCGGTCGGTCGGGGGAACTCGCCGCGGCGAACGCGATCGAGTGCGGCGGGGATGCCTTCTTCCTCGACGGGGCCGCGGTTTGTCAAGATCGTGTAAAGAGTTCCGCCGAGGCTGTAGATGTCGCTGGCCGGAGCGATGATGCCACCGGCCGCCTGTTCCGGGCTCGCATATTGCGGTGTGCCGACGAACTGACCAACGTCGCAAGCCCCGGTCTGGAACACCGCCGGCTCGGACTCGGGGCGGTTCACCCCATCGATCACCTTGGCCAGGCCCCAATCGACAAGCAACGTCTCGCCGAACGGCCCGAGCATCACGTTGCCGGGCTTGATGTCGCGATGGACGATGCCCTTGCTGTGCGCGTATTGAACCGCTTCGCAAACGGTGACGAATCGTCGGAGGAGGCGATTGCGGATCAACAGTCGATCGCCGGGATCGGACCCGAAGCCGTCTCCCTGGTGGAAACGTCGGACCGCCTCGCGAAGAGTTTCCCCTTCGACGAACCGCATGGCGTAATAGGGTCGGCCATCCGAGTGACAACCGAAGCCGTACACCGGGACGATGCCGGGGTGTTCGAGCCGCCCGGTGATTTCGGCTTCGCGAATGAATCGGGCGCGCGAGGTCGGATCCTGGGCGAAGCGGCCCTGGAGTTCTTTCAAGGCCACGTCGCGGCCAAGCTCCGAATCGTGGGCCAAATAGACTTCGCCCATGCCGCCCTGAGCGTGGAGGGACCGCGAGCGGTAGCGGCTGACGACGCTCTTTTCGTCGGCCTTCTGAATGACAGTCGGGGTCACTCCCGGAAGGCCGGCCAGCACGGAGCGCGCTTCCGGTGCCAGGCCCGCCGTCAGGGGACCGGTCGGTTCCTTCGGGGCGCGCAGGGCGGCGAGCGACTCGCGCGCGTCGCCGCCGTGTCGTTCGATGTGTTTTTCGACGACCATGTCGAGCAAGGCCCGGTCGGCCGGCGACAGGGCGCCCCGTTCGACCAGAATTTGGCCGAGCGATTTCGCCTTGGCGATGGCCCAGGCGTTCATGGCGGCGATCAAATCGTTTTGCGCCACGAACTCAAGTTGGACCGCCAACAGGCCAAACAACAGATTGCGATCGGATCCATTCGGAGACATGCGGAATCAATTCCGGCGGACGAAACCTGGGTGTTGGTTGGCGGCACGGGACGGCTACCGCCGGGCATCAATGTCGAGTCGGCTGGTCGGAAGTGACGGGAGGCCGCGTGGACGGAGGTCAACGCGGCGGGGTCCGACGAAGTCAATCGACAAAGCGGATCCAAATGAATCCGCTCGTAACGCGGCTGGGAAAGCGTTAGGAGTGATTACACGATAAAATCGGCCCGGATGCAACTGCGGTTCGTCCGCCATATGTTGCCGGTCTTTTCTGGCGGCATAGATTTCGGGCGGGCGCGTTGAGAGATTTCAGTCTGGGCAGTTTGCCGGGTCTTTCCAAGAATCCGCCGTTCAGCCAGCCGCAAGCGGCACCAGAAGAAGTCGGCGGACACTACCGATTTCGCACGGGCATCAATTCGGTTGGCAATCGATCGTTGAACTCCCTGGTCCGCCTTGAACCAAGTCGACCGGTGGCTCAAGAGTTCCTTGACAACGTTACAAGTGGTTCGAAACCAGTCCTCGTCGCTCAAGCCGGACCGCCGCCAATCCTCCGAACCGAACATTCATTCCAGTTGCTCACTTTGTTGATCCGGACCGTTCCGTGCGGTCAAGTGCTGCGCGGGACCGCAGGCGGCCCAGCCTTGGCCTACTTGATGCAATCGAGGCCAAAGTCCAGGTCTGGCAGAGCTGGAACTTTCGCGTAGCCGCCGACAGCCACTTCCGATTCGGGAAATTCTCACTCAGCACTACTTGACAAAAGTTCACTTATACAATATTATAGTATTGGAGGCGATCGCCGTCGGGTGGTTGAATGGCCGCCCCGATCTTTCGGGCGTGGATGGCTGTACTTAGTCGTTTTCTGGTGTGGATCAATTCATCTCGGACGCGAATGGCGTTTGTCGCCGAAATCGATCTGAGTTTCGCGCGGCGCGGTTTTGGGCTCTTCGGGGTTGATGTCGCCCCGGCCTCGC
>JANLUE010001289.1:0-4657 GCA_031363325.1 Gemmataceae bacterium | reverse complement strand
CGACGGCCCGGCTGTGCGGAGTGCGTGTGGGCCGAACCAAGGTGTTGGCGTACTCGCTCGCGGGCCTGCTCACGGGTTGGGCCGGCGTGTTGCTGTTCGCTCATGGGGATAGCGGAAACCCGAGCGCGGCTGAGGGGCTCGAACTCACCGTGATCGCGGCAGTAGTAATTGGCGGAGCAAATTTAACAGGCGGCAAGGGTACGGTCGTCGGGGCGTTGCTCGGCGTGCTGATTCTGGGACTTTTGGCGAATGGGGTAAGTTTGTTCAACGTTCCTGTGGAAGTGAGGTATATTCTGGAAGGGGGCGTGATCGTGTTAAATGCGGCCCTCAGTCGGTGGCAGCGCCCGGATGCCAGCTGATGCCCCCGTACAAGTTGCCGAGTCGATACATTTTGGGGGCTGCGAGGAAAGGATCGTCGCCGCGTTCCCGAATTTGTGAAGCGGCGCGAGCCCCTTGCTTGACTAGCGGTTTCTAGCGGTTACGCTAGAATCGAACAAACGTGGGGAAACTGTTTTTCCGAGCGTACCCAGCGTTCGGATCGTCCGGCTGCACCGCAAATTCCTGGCCGGATGCGAGTACCCCGTCTCACCGAGAGCCACCCCGCGATGACCCAGAAGCTGACCGCCACCGAACCGGCCGAAGACGAGACCATCGTGCCGGCTGATCGCCGCAAGCGGAACATCCCGGTGGCCGTCGATCGCCGCCGACAAAACGCGGCCGAGAAACGCCGCACCAGCGAACGCCGTCGGCTCATCGACCCGACCACGTGCGAACGCGACTACAACGACGACGAAACCTCGTTCATGCGGGCGATGGAACGCTACAAGCGCGAGAATCGTCGTCCGTTCCCGACCTGGAGCGAGGTGCTCGAAGTTCTCGTCTCGCTCGGCTATCGCAAAGTCGCCCCGGAAGGCGATTTGCCCGGCATCAAGCGCGACGCGGCGGGCGTCGTGATCGCGCCGCCGAAGGGTTGAGACGATTGATTCGGAGCGTTGGACGTTGACCCAGGGCAAGTCGCTTCACCGACTTGCCCTGGGCTATTTTCGTCGAGGCCGTTGGCCTGAAAACACTCCGACGCTTGGGCCCATTTTTTGCCCGAATCAAACTCGTGTCCTACATTTCGCCGGGCCACTGACACAAGGCGGGTGGATGCGGGGATACTGCGCGAAGTGTGCCGGCACGTTCGACGGGCAGATGCTCTGTCCGAACTGTGGCGTGCAATTGATCGAAGACACGGCCGGCCCGACCTCGTCGCGGCCGCTTCCGGCCGTGGTCGGCGACGAACCGTCCGATGGCCCGTCTTTCGCACGCCGACTTTTTGTCGGCACCCTTCTCACGATCGGCCTGTACCACGGCCTAAAACACGCCGCCAACGCCTACGGGATCTATTCGACCGGCGAAGTTGCGCCCGACCCCTGGCCGCTTGTCGAACTCGGGTTCGCGTTGCTCGGTGCAGGATTCGTCGCCGGGACGGCCAACCGTCGCGCCGAGGTGGCTGGGCTGTTGCTCGCGCTCGGTGCGGCCGGGGCCTGGTTCGGGCCAACGTATTCCGAAGACCCCCCGACGATCCAGACGCTCATTGGTCTGCCGATGGCGTTCGCCGTCATCGCGATGTTCGGCGGGCTCGTGGGCCGATACGTCGTACCGCCCGCTCCAAAACTCCCCGCCATCGGCCCGTTCGATGGTCGGGCGATCGAAGTGCCGAAGCGCAGCCCGCGGGCCCGGATGAGCTATCCGAAGGTACTCCTTGGCGCGATCTTGGTCGTGGCCGGCACGGTCTTCGCCGACGATATCCGCCAATCGATGTCCCGGGCGTTTGCTGGACGGGGCGGGGGATTCACGGCCGTCAAGTTGATCGGCTGGCAGATCAGTGCGATCGCCGGGCTCCTCGGCGGGGCGTTGGCCGGCGCTCAGAGCCGGGCCGCCATCCGGCAGGGACTCGCTGCGGGGATCGTTGCAGCGATCGGGACGATCGCGGTGTACCACGCACGAGGCTTTGGAACGTTCCCAGTCACCGAGTTCTGGATGGATCAACTCGAGCTTGGCGAGATCGGCCCAGTGGTATATTTGGTCGTCGGAGTTGGCGTGGCACTCGCGACGGCCATCGGCGGCGGACTCGGAAGTCAAATCTGGCCGCCAAAAGGTCGACGCGAGCCTGGCGAACGTCGGATTCGATACCAAGCTTGACAACGTCGGCGGGAGCGCTATAATTCAATTGAGATTCAATCTCAACTAGAGTTGCCCCCATGAATTCGTGTCCGCGGGGATCGAACTGCAACGGCTGCCAAGCCGGCGACGGCCCAATCGTGTGCCATTGCCTGCAGGTTTCCGAAAGCGAACTCGTCTCAGCAGTGACGGCCCTTGGGATTCGCACGGTTCGCGAAGTCCGCCGCGTCACCGGGGCTGGCGATGGCTGCACGGCCTGTCATCGACGCATCCAGTCCTATCTCGACGTTCACTCCCCGGCGACGGAATTGTGTTCCGTCCGATAGCCCGATCCCGGTCCGTTGATTTGCCGTCTCGACTTGCCCTTCCGTCGTCACAACTAGACCTGGCGGCCTCAGTTCATTTCGAGCGCGTATTGAACGTCGCCCAGTTCATCGGGCTCGACGACGAGGCGAAACGATTTGCCGAAGACGTTCGACCGAACGAATCCGCGTCGGCGCGGCGAAGACACGTATCCCGTGGGGCCACGACGCAAGATTTCGAACGTGACTTCTTCGCCGCGCGCGTCGATCAACCAGTACTCGTCAATGCCGGCGTTGAAATAGAGCGTGCGCAGCGTTTCATCTTTTTGTTCGGACGAATCGCTGGCGACTTCGAGCACCATTTCGGGCGACCCAATCACTTCGAGCTCGCGTCCACGCTCGTTCTGGCTGTACGTGACTCGTCCAGATCGAATCGCGTCGAACGACACAAACATCGCGTCGGGCTCGACCGACAGGCCGGCGGTCTGGTTCACGAGTCGCATCGTATCGCCGTAGACTCGTCCGAGATTTCTCTTTCGCGCCAAGCCGTGCAGGGTCCAGTAAATGGCCATCTTGACCAGCGCATGCGTCGAATTGTCTTCCATCTTGTCGCTCACCCAAATCGAGCCATCGAGCCAAAAGACCTCGCCGCGTTCCGGGTAGTCGTCCGACACGCTCCATTGGCGGAACGCGTTCAAATCAACGCAGTCGCGCGGCAAACGGATGTGACCATTGATGAAGTAGTCACGCGGATCCTTCGCCTTCTTGCGGCGGGCGGGTCGCTTGGGTTGAACGAGCGTCGGCACAGTCGAGTCCTCGGTGACTTCCTCCAGGCATTATGCCAGATCGCCCGCCTATTTTCCGCTCAACTTCTCAATCGTCAATTCCGGCTGCCACACGGAGAGGAACGTCGGTAGCTTGGCGCGATCGTCGGGCAGATCGAGCCTTCCGGTGAAAAATCGACTCAGTCGCGGTCGCACCGGCTCGTTCGGAGGCCGGAGATGAAATGGCCGAGCTCGGAGACTTTGGCTTCACCGGTGCACGATTTTTCGACGCCGGATCGAGTCCTTCCGCCAATTGTTCCAGCGCCGCCAACGCCTCGCGCGCCGCCGATTCGTCGTATGATTCCAGATGGTTGAGGAATTCGTCATGGCCCGGTTCTTCAAGTACAAGTCACCCGCCGACCTCCTGGCTGAGAACGCCCGGCTCGGGATCGACCTCCGCGCGTCGGACGATTTCACCGTGTTCGAACGGCCGGTTCGCGTCGGCTCACGCACTGTCGGCAACCGCTGGTGCATCCACCCGATGGAAGGTTGCGACGGCAATCTCGACGGTTCGCCGGGCGAATTAACGTTCCGCCGCTATCGCCGCTTCGGAGCCGGCGGCGCGAAGTTGCTTTGGGGCGAGGCGTGCGCCGTCACCGAAGCGAGCCGAGCGACGCCGCGCCAGATCACGCTCAACGAACGAACGCGGCCTGAATTCGCCAGGCTCGTGGCCGAGTGTCGGCAGGCGCATCGCGAGTCGGTCGGCGACGATTCCGACTTGCTGTTCGGCCTGCAACTGACGCACTCGGGCCGCTACAGCTACCCCCGCGCGATCCTCGCCACGCGCGACCCGTTGCTCGATCCCCGCACCCTTCGCCATTCGCCCGGCGACCCGCACATCACGGACGACGAACTGAAGCGACTCGTCGACGACTACGTGACGGCCGCGAAACTTGCACACGGCGTCGGATTCGATTTCGTTGATGTGAAACAGTGCCATCGATACTTGTTGAACGAACTGCTCGGGGCCCGCAACCGGCCGGGCCCCTATGGGGGGTCGTTCGAGAACCGTACTCGACTCGCCCGCGAGATCATTCAGGCGATCCGGGCCGAGGTGCCCGAGACGATCGTCGGCGTGCGGCTCAACGTGTTCGACGGCATCCCGTTCCACAAAGGTGAAGCCGACGCCGGCCAGCCGGACGACTTCACGCTTCCGCTCGCCAACGGTTGGGGCATGGGCCCGGCCGACCCGTTCACAACTGACCTCTCCGAACCGATTCGCTGGATCGGCGAAATGCGAACGCTCGGTGTCGCGCTCGTCAACGTCTCGATGGGCAACCCGTACGCCCAGCCGCACTACGGTCGGCCATTCGAGTACCCACCACCCGATGGCTACGAGTCGCCGGAGCACCCCTTGGTCGGGGC
>JANLUE010001254.1:0-2435 GCA_031363325.1 Gemmataceae bacterium | reverse complement strand
CCTACCGCATCGACTCGTCGATCCAGACGGGCCGCAAGTACGGCATGTTCCTGCTCGACGAGAATTTGTTCAACCTGTGGAAGAATGGCCTCGTCGACAAGGAAGAGATTCTGTTGAAGGCGAAGAAACCGGCCGATTTGGCCGGCAAGATCGCGGCCTACGAACGCGGCATCGAACCGGACGCGGACGACGAATACGAGGAAGACGACGAAGACGAGGATGAAGACGAAGAGGAGGAGCGACGGCCCGCGCGGCGACGATAGTCGATCGAGGGACGCCCGTGATCAATCGAAGCTTTCCGATCGCGTTGCAGTTCCACCGGGCGGCCGAGATGCACCTCGACGCCGCGACCCGGTTGCTCGCCCTGTGTCCGCCGAAGCCTTCGATCCTCGCCCACGAAGTGATCTACCTGGCGGGGTACGTGGTCGAGTGTGGATTGAAAGCGATCGCGGTCTCGCTGACACCGCGAGCCAAACACGGCGGAATCGAAGAGCAATTGAAGGAAGAAGTGGGCCACAATCTGGATCGGTTGCGAGCGTTTCTCGAACAGCGTGGCGTCGTGTTCCGGACCGACATGTTGAATGCACACAACATTGTTCGAGCGGCCTGGAAGTCCGAGATGCGGTACAGCCCAATGAGATGGGATCTTAAGACTGCTCGGAGTGTACTGGAAGCGGCGGGACGAGTGTTGCACTGGACTGTTCGAGGATAACTGATGAATCTTTTGAAAACGATGCCGAAAGTCCTCAAGACTCAGGACAAGGAGACGCGAGCCCTTTATCGCGTCCTCTGTCAGTCGTTTCCGAATTTGCCCGAAAAGATCGACCAAGTGATCTACCGCTACATCCCCTACATCATTTGGATTTGCATCGTGGATGACCGCTTCAACGGACTCGATCTCGTCGAACGCATCGAACTCGTTTCAGACTTGATCGAAGGCCATCCCGGGGCGAATCACGTATCCCTGATGGTCCTTCGTACGCCCGCGGAAATGAAGAACGCCAAGAACGACATTCACTACCAACAGTTCCTGCGCCCCGAAACCTACTAGCCCGTCCGCGGACCACTGACCGGACCCCCGTTCCACCGGAAGACGTATGGCGACCCCGACTCCGATCGATCCGAAAAAGCCCGCTCAACCGGGGCAGCCCGCCAAGCCCGGCGCGCAGCCGGCCAAGCCCGCCGGCCAACAGCCGGCCAAGCCGGCCGCTGGCGCTCAACCGGCGAAGCCTGGCCAGCCCGCGCCCGCCAAGCCAGGGGGGGCTCAACCAGCGAAGCCGGCCGCCAGCCAACCCGCGAAGCCCGCCCCGAAACCGGTGCCGAAAAAGAAGGACAAGCCGGTCGTCCGCACAATCGGAATCATTCTCGTCGATCTTGGGTTCATCGACGATGGCCAACTGGCCGCGCTCGAGGAAGAGGCACTTCAAACCGAAACCCAGGTCGAACGGCTCGCGCTCGATCGCGGCCTGGTCACCGAGGATCAGCTCCTCCAGGCGACGGCCGAACTCCACGGCCTCGCGCTGGTCAATCTCGACGACGTGAAGCCGACGCCGGAAGCCATCAAGGCCGTTCAGCAGAACATGGCCGAGCTTTACAAGATGCTCCCCCTCAAGATGGACGGGGACGTTTTGACGGTCGTGATGGCCGACCCGAACAACCTGATGGCCCTCGATGATCTGCGCAACTTGCTCGGCATTCGTCAGGTGACGGCCCTCCTCGCCCCCGTCTCGAAGATTGAAGCTGCCGTCGCCAAGGCCTACTCGAACACCAAGGAAGAGTCGATCTCCGATCTGATCGCCTCCATGGCGACGGACGTCGAACTCGGGTTCGGGCGACGCGAAACCTCGATCGACATCTCGTCGATCGAGGAAATGGCGAACGCCGCGCCGGTCCGCAAGCTCGTCAACATGGTGCTCCTCATGGGCATCAAGGACCACGCGTCCGACGTGCACTTCGAGCCGTTCGAAGACGAATACAAGATGCGCTATCGCTGCGATGGCGTGCTCTACGAAATGGTCCCGCCGCCGCGCCACCTGGCGACCGCGATCAGCTCCCGAATCAAGGTCATGTCCAACCTGGACATCGCCGAACGCCGGCTGCCACAGGACGGCCGCATCGAACTGAACATCGGCGGCAACACCGTCGATATGCGCGTCTCCGTGCTGCCGACCATGTTCGGCGAATCGATCGTCATCCGGGTGCTCGACAAGGGCCGGGTCGGCCTCGACCTCGACAAGATCGGCATGCCGCTCGACATCCTGGCCGACTTCCGCACGGTGATCTCCAAGCCGAACGGCATTACTCTGGTGACGGGCCCGACCGGGGCTGGTAAAACGACGACGCTCTACTCGGCCCTCTCCGAATTGAACGTCATCACGGACAAGATCATCACGACCGAAGACCCCGTCGAGTACGAAATCGAAGGCCTCGTTCAG
>JANLUE010001252.1:0-2884 GCA_031363325.1 Gemmataceae bacterium | reverse complement strand
CTGGATCGGCGGCGTCCGACTGGCGGCCGATCAGTTCTTATTCATCAACGCGGCGTTGATTCTGATCTTCGTGCCCATCTCGCAATGGTTCTGGCCAAAAGTTGATCCCACGGGCACGCGCTTCCCGCACACGACCAAGATGATGATCGGCTTCCTGTTCACGGCGGCCGCGCCGGCCTGCCTCGCGATCGCGGCGTCGGGTACGATGGATGGATCCTCGGGCGCGACCATGAAGACCGGGTTCGCGATTCAGTCGGGAGCGGATCAATTCAAATTGGCGTCCACGATGGCCCCGGATCAAACAACGGCCATTGCGATGGAAGCGAGCGCCGCCTGGATGAATGCCGCCGCGGACGAGGTGATGGACCCGGTTCGAGTTTCAATGCTCTGGATCATCCTGGCCTTTTTCGTCCTCACGATCGGCGAAGTGCTGGTTTATGGCACCGGGCTGGACCTCTCCTACGGTTTCGCGCCAAAGAGCATGAAAGGCTTCGTGACCGCATGCTTCTTGCTCACGAACGCGCTTGGCAATTCGATCAACATGATCTACGGCCCCATGTATCAGGTGAAACAAAGCGGCTTCATTCCACCGGCCACGTACTTCGCCATTGATGCCGGAATCGTTTTCGCGGCTGCGATCGCCTTCTACTTCGTGGGTAAGCGATTCAATCGCGTTCACGGCCGCATGTCCACGGAAGGCTGACGCCGCTTCGTAGAATTCCGGGCGCGCGTCCCGCGCCCGGAGTCCTCCCATGCACTCGCTTCTGCTCGCACTTTCACTGTCGGCCGACCCAATCGCGGCCGATCTCGTCTTGACCGGCGGCAAGATTTGGACGGGCGACCAAGCCCAACCCCAAGCGGAAGCGATCGCCATCTGGCGCGATCGCATTCTCCTCGTCGGTTCAAACAACGACGTGAAGCCGCTTGTTGGGCCAAAGACCAAAGTGATCGCACTCGATGGAAAGAGAGTCGTGCCGGGGTTTCACGATTCGCATTTGCATTTCCTCGGCGGCGGCCAACAACTCGGGCACGTCGAACTGAAGGACGCCAGGGACGAAGCCGAGTTCGGCCGACGACTCAAGGCGTTCGCCGACAAATTGCCGCGTGATCGTTGGCTCGTCGGCGGCAACTGGGACCACGACCGCACGTTCAACGGCACGCTGCCGACGGCCGAGACGATCGACAAATACGTCAAGGATCGACCAGTCTTCCTGCGCCGTTACGACGGGCATATGGCGCTCGCGAACACGGCCGCACTGAGGCGAGCCGGCATCTCGGCCGAGACGAAGGAAGTCGACGGCGGGGTCGTTTTTCGCCTGGCCGACGGCAAGACGCCGTCCGGCATTCTGAAAGACAACGCGATGGGTCTGGTCGGGCGGCTCATCCCCGAGCCGGCCGAGGACGAGATTATCGAGGCCGTTCGGGCGGCAATGAAAGCGTGCGCCGAGAACGGTATCACGAGTGTCGCGGACATGGATGGCAGTTCGGCCGAGACTCGGCGGAAGTTGATCCGCGTCCTGCAGCGGCTCGCACGCGATGGCAATCTGACCGTGCGTG
This sequence comes from Gemmataceae bacterium, assembly GCA_031363325.1. Lineage (GTDB taxonomy): Bacteria > Planctomycetota > Planctomycetia > Gemmatales > Gemmataceae > SIAJ01. The sequence continues at coordinate 1,327 of JANLUE010001252.1, read as the reverse complement.
TCGATCTGCACTGGCCAATCGCGTTTCGCAACGAAGTCGCGGCGATCGGGGCCGAGGCGAACTTCGGCAACGACTTCGTTCGCATCGGCGGCGTGAAGGGGTTCATGGACGGTTCGCTTGGTTCGAGCACGGCCAGGATGTTCGATGGTTACGCGTCCGACCCGACCAACACCGGCGTCTTCGTGACGCAACCCGACCTGATGCGCAACCTGGTCCGCTCGGCCGATTCGGCCGGCTTGTCCGTGGCCGTGCACGCGATCGGCGATCGGGCGAACGCGGAGTTGCTCAATCTGTTTGGCGAAGTGTCGAAGGCGAATGGGCCGCGCGATCGGCGTTTCCGAATCGAACACGTGCAGCATCTACGCGTCGAAGACTACCCCCGGTTCAAAGCGCTCGGCGTCGTCGCGTCGATGCAGCCGTACCACGTGATCGACGACGGCCGCTGGGCGGAGGGCCGAATCGGAACGCTGCGGTGCGCCTCGTCATACGCGTTTCGGTCGCTGCTGGACGCCGGGGCCGTGTTGGCGTTTGGGTCGGACTGGCCGGTCGCGCCGCTCGATCCGCTGGCGGGAATCGACGCGGCGGTCAATCGTCGTCCGCTCGACGGCAAGCATCCCGATGGTTGGTTCCCGAATCAGCGGATCACCGTTGCGGAAGCGGTCGCGGCCTACACATTCGGAAGCGCTTATGCGTCGTTTCAGGAGAGCGATCGCGGCACGATCGCGCCGGGCAAGTTCGCCGATCTGGTCGTCCTGTCCCACGACATCTTCGACGCGACCCAGCGGGGCCGGTTGGCGGAGACGGTCGTGCAATGGACGATCGTCGGCGGAAAAATCGTGCACGAGCGGAAATAGGGCGATTTGGCGTCGACCGGCCGCCCGAAGCAAGCTGGGCAGCGTCAACCCGCCGAGCGCGAACTGGCCGACCCGGAGAAACGCGCGACGATCTGGTTGGACTCGCAGGTTGGTGGGCGACAAACCTTGAGCGGGCGACTGTCAACCTTTGGGCGAATTCTCTTTGGTGACCATGCAGACGGGGCCCTCGTGCCCTAAAATGAACCGTCCCGCCTGAGCGCCCACGTCTTCGGAGTCGGTATGTCGTTGCGCGCTACTCTCGGCCTGCTCGTCTGTACCACGTTCGCGGTGGCGGGCCCCAAACCTTCGCCGGAGGCGATCGAACACTTCGAGAAGTACGTTCGGCCCATCCTCGTCGAACGCTGCGTCGAATGTCATGGGCCCAAGAAGCAATCGGCCGACCTGCGACTCGATTCCAAATCGCGCCTGACTCAGGGTGGCGAAAACGGCCCGGTCGTCGTGCCGGGCGATCC
>JANLUE010001235.1:0-2654 GCA_031363325.1 Gemmataceae bacterium | reverse complement strand
GTGAACGATCCATCGGCCGCGAGCGTGAGCGTTCCGGTCGCGGGTGGCGACACCAGGACGGCCGACAGAGAATCTCCATCGAGATCGGAATCGTTCGCGAGCAGTCCATTGCTCGCACTAACGATGAACGGCGACGAATCGGGGAGCGAATATTCGTCGTTCAGGGCCAACGGGGCATCGTTGATGGAATTAACAGTGAGATCGACCGTGGCCAGGTTGCTCGGGTTGCCATTGTCGAGTCGGTATGTGAACGAATCGGGGCCGTGATAGTTCGCGAACGGCGTATACGTGAAGGCACCGGATTGCGAAAGCTGCAATGTCCCATGAGTCGGGCCACTGGCCAACTTGAGTTGTGCGGCCGCTTCCGGTGGAATCGTGTCGTTGCCGATGATCCCCGGCGCGTCGACGACGAGTGGCGTGTCTTCGTCGACAGAATAGGAATCGCCGACGGCCGTCGGGGGTTGTGCGCCGGAGACGATGTAGCGGGCGAGCGAAATCGAGTCGCCGCCCGCGTAGCCCGCCGCGACGATTCGACCGTCCATGGCAATCGCGACGGACGTGAAGCTGTCATTATCGTTGACGCGGAAATCCGTTTGCACCACGCCCGGGATCGCGATCGAATCGGCGGGCCCGAAGTCGGCGTCCAGCGTGCCGTCCGCGTTGTACCGAATGACCGAGGACTTGGCACCGCCGGGAATAGCGAGACTGCCCACCACCACGATCTTGCCGTCCGATTGGGCCGCGATTCCATTGCCTTCGCCGCCGTCCGGCAGGTTGGTGAGCACGATTCCATCGACATCGAAATTGGAATCGAGCGAACCATTTGAATTGTACTTTAGAAGGGCCGGGGTCGTCTTGCCGGTTTGGTTGTTGGCGGCGGTCCCGATGGCGAGCAATTGTCCGTTCGGCAACTGCGCGATCCCGCGAACTTCGTTGACACTTAATTGATTCGGCTGCGTCTTGACGATCCCGTCGCCATCGAACGACGTGTCGAGGGTGCCGTTGGAATTGAAGCGCACCAGGGCGAACGCGGAATCGTTGCCGCCGTTGCCCGCCGCGACGATCTTGCCGTCCGCCTGAACGAGAGTCGTTCGGGCGAAGCCGCCGCTAACATTCGCGACCGCGAATCCGTCGCCATCGAACGTCGTGTCGAGATTGCCGTTCGTTAGAAAGCGAGCGACCAGGAAGCGGAAGCCACCACCCGTACCGTTCGTGTTTCCGGCGACCACGATTTTGCCGTCCGACTGCAGGGCCAGATCGAAGCCGTTGTCGTCCCCGGCGCTCGGATTGACGATCGCGATGCCGTCACCATTGAAGGTGGAATCGAGCGTGCCATCTTCGAGGAATCGCATCGCCAGCACTTGATAGTCGCCGCCGAGCCGGGCCGTTCCCGAGGCGACGTACTTGCCGTCCGTCTGGCGAACGACGCGGTAAAAGTAGCCGATCCCGCCGGGCACGTCCACGATCGCGGCACCGTTGACGCCGAACGTGCCGTCCGGCGTTCCATCCTCGTTGATTCGGAACAGAGCCGGATGATAGCCGCCATTGTCAACTCGACCGGCCACGAGCGTCTTGCCGTCCGGCAACGCGAGTAGCCCCGGTTGAAAGCCGTAGCCATTGCCGGGCGAGGCGATCGTCACCATTCCATCGTCGCTGAAACTCGAATCGAGTGCCCCCGCCACCGGGACGATGCGCGCGCCGAGCGATTCGAGGACGAGACGGGTGTGGCTCATGGTGAGGGCCTTGTGCGTGTCAATCGGGGTGGAAGGGAGATCGTACCCGACCGGCGAGCACGTTGGAAGTGGCCGGCCAAATTCTATTCCGTTTCCCGGAACCGATAGCCCACGCCGCGAACGGTCTCGATCAACTCCGAGGAGCCGCCCTTCACGTCGCTGAGCTTCTTGCGCAACGTCTTGACGTGCACGTCGATCGTCCGCTCGAGGACGATCGACCCTTCGCCGATCGCGGCGTCCATGAGTTGATGGCGCGAGAACGCCCGGCCGGGCTGGCGAATCAGACATTCCAGGAGGCGGAACTCGGTGGGGGTCAGATCCAACTTGTAGTCGCGGACCGTGACTTGGTGCCGCATCCGATCGACCTTCACGTCGAGGTGCTCGGTCGTGTCGCTGTTCTCGGCGGCCGTCTCGGAGCGACGCAGGATGGCCTTCACGCGTTGCAACAGAACCTTGTTGCTGAACGGCTTCGTGACGTAATCGTCGGCCCCCTTGGCGAAACCTTCGACCTGATCCGTTTCTTCGGCCCGGGCCGTGATCATGATAATTGGGATTTGCTTGGTCTTCTCGCCGGCCCGAAGCTCCCGGCAAACTTCCAACCCGCCCAGGCCCGGCAACATCAGATCGAGCAGAATCAAATCGGGCAACAGCGCTTGAGCCTTGCGTAAGCCTTCCACGCCATCGCCGACGGCCACGGTTTCATACCCTTCGCGGTTGAAATACCACGTCAGTGACTGTACGAGTCCCTTCTCGTCTTCGATGATCAAGATTCGCGTTTGCGGCATTTTTTCATCCTCGGGTGGCTATTGGTCAATGGTCATTAGTCATTAGTCATTAGTCATTAGTCATTGGTCATTATTTACCCGATCTTTGTTATCCCAGTCCACCGACCAAACCAAGGACTAATGACCAAGGACCAAT
>JANLUE010001211.1:0-1527 GCA_031363325.1 Gemmataceae bacterium | reverse complement strand
GGAATCGATGGCCTCACACATCTTGAATCGTCTTCAGGCCAACGGCCTGGGATTGTTCAGCCCAGGGCAAGATGGCGCAGCCATCGCCGCCCTGGGTTTGGGGCCGCACCCATCCCCGCAGCCTGAAGGGCGGCGACGAATCCGCATCGCGTACCGTATGGAACTCCGGTTGTCAGCCTGACTCGGGTTTAGCCCCGGCCGATAGCTTCGAGGCCGGGGTTTTCGCAATCGCACCGTTTGCGATAAACTGTACCCGTTCCGCCGTCGCTTCAGAGATTGGCGAGTTGCGTCTCGAACTCAAAGGGTCTGTTGGCAGAAACATGGTGGCAGTAAAATAGTCCAGGCGTGTTTGATCCCAAATCGATGGCTGATTTTTCCGCCTCCAAATTTCTGCCAAAACGATGGGTGCGGCACTCTCCGAGAATTTGAATCACATGACTTCACGGTTCTCCATGTCGTTCGCTTGTCGTACCCTCTTCGCCATCCTGGCGTCCGCCTCGTTCGCACAAGCCGACGCGGACGGCGTCGAATTCTTCGAGAAGCGCGTTCGACCCGTGCTCGTCGAACACTGCTACTCGTGCCATTCGGCGAAGGCCGAAAAACTGCGCGGCAACCTGTTGCTCGATTCGCGCGAGGGTTGGCTCAAGGGGGGCGATCTCGGGCCGTCGATCGTGCCGAACGAACCGGACAAGAGTTTGCTCATTCGGGCCGTTCGCCATGCCGAGCCGGACCTGAAGATGCCGCCCAAGTCGAAGCTGTCAGACGCCCAGATCGCCGACCTCGTCGCCTGGGTGAAGCTCGGCGCGCCTGCCCCTGCCGGTGGGCCGGCCAAGGCCAAACCGAAGATCGACGTGGCGGCCGCCCGCAAGAACTGGCCGTACACGCCCGTCGCTTCGCAGCAACCCCCGATGGTTCGTGGCGACTGGCCGGCCAGCGACATCGATCGATTCATCCTGGCGAAGCTCGAAGACAAGAACCTGACGCCGGCTAGCGACGCCGATCGGCTCACGCTGATTCGCCGGGCCACGTTCGACCTCACGGGACTGCCGCCGACACCGGGCGAAGTGGATTTGTTTCTCGCGGACGCATCGCCCGGCGCTTATGCGAAACTGTTGGACCGCTTGCTCGCCTCGCCCGCGTACGGCGAGCGCTGGGGCCGACACTGGCTCGACGTGATCCGCTACGCGGACACGGCCGGCGACAATTCCGACTACCCGATCCCGCAGATGTACCGGTTCCGCAACTGGGTGATCGACGCGGTCAATCGCGACTTGCCGTACGACCAGTTCGTCCGCGAACAACTGGCTGGCGATCAACTCGGAGGACGCGATGAGTCCGAGCGACTTCAGCGAACGATCGCGACCGGGTACATCGCGAACGCCCGGCGGTTCGGCTCGCGCGTCGACGACTATCCGCAGCATCTGACGATTGAAGACACACTCGACAACCTGGGGCGGGCGTTTCTCGGCCTCTCGATGAATTGCGCCCGCTGCCACGATCACAAGTTCGACCCCCTGTCGATGGAAG
>JANLUE010001182.1:0-5561 GCA_031363325.1 Gemmataceae bacterium | reverse complement strand
CGACGGCCGTGGTCACCGATGCCTCGACGGCCAATCTTGCCGGGCAGTTGAAACTGATCGGAGGGTTCGCGAGCCTCACGGTCTACAACGCGTCGACACTCGATGTGAACGGCAACGTCACACTGAGCGCCAGCGTCAGTAGCGGCAACGCGAGCGTCTCGGCGAATTCCAAGCTCGACGTGGCCGGCTCGTTGACGATCACCGCCCAGTCGAGTTCGTTCAACGGCGCGACCGACTCGCAACTGCTCGTCGGCAAGGACATCAAGGTCGCGACCCAAACCAGTTTGGCGGGATTCGAGTCTCGCAACTCGACGGTGACGGCGCGACACCTGTCCGTGACGTCGGCCACCAACGAAGCCTACCTGACGATCACGGACAACGCATCGGTTGTGCTCGCTGGCAACGTGACCATGAAGAGCGTGAAGCGGTCCGACCTGGTGCAGACCGGCGGTGCTCTGAATGTGGGTGGCAACCTGACGATGACGAGTCGGGACTTGTCAATCTTGCGGCAGACGGGCGCGAACACGACGTTTACGGTCGGACGAGGCTTTTCCGATTCCTGCACGAGTGGGCGGGTGGTGATTAACGCGACTGGCAAACTCATCGTCGTCGAAGGACGGACCACGATCACGGCCGGTGCCAGCATCAGTGTCGAACTTCAAACGATCGCGCAGAGTGAATTGCGCGACCTCGTGTCAGTCACCGCCCGCGAGTCGCAAATGACTTCTCGCGGACCGAGCTTTCTCGAATCACTCTGGCACTCAGACAACATCTATATCCTGGTTTTCAAAATATTCCTCGACTTAAGCCGTGCCTTGCGCACTCAACGGGTCACCGGAGCCTCAGCGTCGATTCAACTTGGAAGTCCCTCGTTACCGGCCACAATCCAAGGCGATCTGACAATCATTTCATCCGGTGCATCGGACAACATCATCCTTCAGAACGCGTCCGTCGGGGGGAATACAGAGATTCGGACCGGTGGCGGCAGCGACAATCTAACGATCGATGACGCCACACTCGTCGGCACATTCGTTGCCGATCTGGGGACCGGGAGCGACACAATTGCGATCGCACAATCAGCGGGGTCAACGGCCCCAGTTACGTTCACCGGCACGGCAATGATCAACGGTGGGGAAGGGGCCGATCGACTGTTCCTTGGCCGACTCGCTGGCGACGCCAATAGCAAAGTCGTGTTCCAGTCACCATTGAGCAAGGTTGATGGCGGGGCCGGCAAGAATACCTTTGACGACGAACTCGGGCTGTACGAAGGCCTGATCCTTGGCACCGGCCTCATGAACTGGATTGACCCCACCGCCTGATTCTCAGAGGCGCGATCGACAACCGATCCAAGTTCGCCGTCCAGGCGTTGGCTGGACATCACTCGCGGTATCACTCGACCATCGCACCTGGTCGAGCTTCACGTTCCCGTGGTGCCGAGCACGCGCGTCAACAGGTTCTCGAGATAACTCTCGACGCTCCGGCCCGGCTTCATCTTGATCGCTTCCGTCAACACCAGTTGGGCCGCTTGAGCGACGACTTTGTTGTCGACGGGCGTCCCCAACCGGCGAGCACGTTGGGCGGCCAGGCGGGCGATGCCGATCGACGATCGAATCGAGGCGGGCTGCTCGACGGCCGGCTCTTCACGCGTCGAATGCACGAGTTCGAGGACCGATTCGATCCGAGCGGCGGAAAGTTCGTACTCGCCGCAGTGCAATCGAACGATTTTCTGCTCGACCGCCCGCTTCGGGTAGCCGAGTTGGACCCAGACCTTGATGCGATCCTTGACCGCCCCCGGCAGTCGCCGGGTGCCGCGCTGTTCGCTCGGGTTCATGGCCGCGATCAGATAAAACTGCTTGTCGACCTGATACCAGGTTCGCAGTGCCGGCAGGTACAGCTTTCGTTCTTCGAGCGCGTCGAGCAGGGTGTTCAAAACGTACTCGTCGCCGCGGTTCATTTCGTTGGCGAGGAACACGCCCCCTTGGAGTGCCGAGATCGTGAACGGGCCGGGGACGAACGCCTGGGTCGAGTAGCCGAACTTGAACACGAGCGTCGGGTCGAAGCTGCCGATCAGGTTCGACGGGCGAACGAGGTCGGAGAACGTAACCCAGTCAAACGGCCGACCGAGGTCCTGGGCGAAGCGCCGACACAGGGCAGTCTTCCCGGACCCGACCGGGCCGATCAGTCCGACGTATAGCCCCGCGTGGTACGCGTCGGTCATCGCGTCGTAGGCGTCCTTAAATTGTCCTTCGAGGACGATGTCCGCGTCGAGCCGGAGGTCGGAGACCTTCTTCGATTCGAGGAGAGCCGTGTAATCGGTCATGGGAGGCTCGATCTAGAATTTCGATGCATGTATTGAACCGATCCGCATACTCGGGAACGTTCGGCAAACAATGCGGTTCCCGTCGCGGAGGTTTTGAAATCGTGAAGTCGATCCGTTCGATCGATCCCCAACGTCAAACTCCAACTCCGTGCTTACACTATCGGTTCGACTTCGAAAGGGGCGGGCCGATGAGTGGCAAGCGGAAGGCGTACCTCCTCGACATGGACGGCGTGTTGGTTCACGGGCGTCGGCCGATTCCGGGCGCACCGGACTTCATCGGCCGGCTCATCCAGACCAACACGCCGTTCCTGGTCATCACGAACAATCCGATGTATACGCCGCGCGACCTGTCGCATCGACTGGCGACCGAGGGGATGAACATCCCCGAATCGAACTTGTTCACGTCGGCGATGGCGACCGCTCAGTTCCTCTCCTCGCAGCGCCCGAACAGCACGGCCTACGTGATTGGCGAAGCGGGCTTGACGCACGCCATGCACCAGGTCGGCTACACGCTCACGAACAAGGCCCCCGAGTACGTCGTCCTCGGCGAAAGCAATTCGTTCTCGCTCGATCAGATCACGCAAGCAATCCGGCTCGTCCAGGCGGGCGCGAAGTTCATCGCCACGAACCCGGACCCGACCGGCCCATCCGAAACCGGCATCGTCCCCGCGTGTGGCGCGATGGCCGCCCTGATCGAACGCGCCACCGGTCGTCGGCCGTACTTCATCGGCAAGCCGAACCCCCTCATGATGCGGCGCGCGCTGAACGCCCTGGGCACGCATTCCGAGGAAACGATCATGGTCGGCGACCGGATGGATACGGACGTCATCGCCGGGATGGAAGCGGGCATGGAAACCATCCTCGTGCTGAGCGGCGTGACGCGGCTCGAAGAAGTGGAAAAGTATCCGTATCGGCCGACGCGCGTGTTGGAATCGGTCGCGGCGATCGAGATTTGAGGTCGGGGTCAATGCGACTCAGGTAAGGTCGTGCACCGGCCAGCCGTTCGGTTCAACTCGCCGATGATCGTCGCGGCCGACAAACGCGGTTCGAGAGATTTCCCGCCGAGTTTGAACTACCCCTTCCGTTTGGCGTGCCGAATCGTCAGAATAGCATCATTCCCCACCCCACCGAAAATGGGCCGCATGTCCCTCTCCTTGACGATCGAACAACTGGCCGACGCGATCGGGGTCATCAACTCGACATCGACCCCCGCGCGCCGATTGGTCGGCGGCGGGGTCGTCGTCGACTCCAAGGGCCGCGTGTTGGTGTGCTATTCGGACTTCGCCTACCAGGGCTGGCACTTTCCGAAGGGCGGGCTCGACGAAGGCGAATCGACGCTCGAGGGGGCGATCCGCGAAGTCGAGGAGGAATCGGGCGGCGTGATCGCCAAGGCTTTTTCGGGCGACGTGGTGTTCGCCTTGAAGGCGGGCAAGGTCTACCGCGAGCCGATCGGCTTCGGTTCGTCGCGGGCCGACCCGCCGAATCGGCGCACGTCCGAAAAAATCAGCCTGGGGGCGGATCAACTTCTGGCCGAGGCCGCTCGGGAGGCCCAGGTCGATCCCGCGGAGATGTCCGCCCACAAATACGAAATCTTCGATGCGTTGATGGCGAAGGGCGTTCGCGTCGCCTGGGTCACGGTGCCGACGTATCACTTGCTCGTGTTCGCTGGCGGCGCGCATGCGCCGACGTGGGAATCGCAGGCCGTTGAGTGGCACACGCCGGCCGAGATCCGCGAGCTTCGCCCGCCCGACAAGCCCGGCACGAAGGCCCGCGTCGGCGGCGCGGCCCGCGCCGTCCTCGAATGGCCGGACTTCGACGCGCTGGTCGAGCGCGCCAAGGTCGAGGCGAAATAGTTGGCGACGGTTGTAACGGTCTCACGGCCGGTCGAATGGCCGCGATGGCCAAAGCCCCCCTTTCGCCGGCCCGCCCGGCGGTTTACCATATCTCAACCTGAAAACCCCCGGTGGACGTTTCGTGTCCCAAACCCAGACCGGCGCAGCAACGGCCCTCGATTCAGTCGATTCGGATGAATCGATCCCGGACGCGATGCCGGTCGTCTGTTCGCAGTGCTCGGCCCTGCGAACCGCCGACGCCCCGTACTGTGGGGACTGCGGCTACATCTTCACCACGGACGCCACTCCAATCGTCGACGTGCCGGCCGACCCAATCGGCGGGCGCTATCGACTTGTGTCCCAGATCGCCGAACGTGGCGGCGTCGTTCGGTTTCGCGGCGAGGACGTTGGCCTGAGCGGTTCGCCCTTGCCGGTCGTGATCGTTCGTCAACTCACGCCGTCAGAGCCGTTCGAGCCCGAAACTCAAGAACTACCGGCAATTCCAATCGATCGGGAATCGTTCGATCTTCCGGTCGATGAAGATTCGGGCACGGTGGAGTTGAATCACACGTCGCTCGCGATCGAACCGCCGTGGCCGGGTGTCGAGTGGGAACACGGCATCCTGATGCGGGCGGCCCACCTCTCGCTGCCTCGCACGATCGACTCCGTCACCGAGGGCGAGTTCACGTACTTGATCGAGGAAGTTCCCGTCGGCACGCCGTTGTGGGACGCGTGGGATCGGCCCGGCATCACCTGGCACGAACGTTACGGCTGGCTCGTGCAAATCGCCGAAGCGATTCAACGGCTGCATGTGGCCGGCGCGATCCTCGAAGGGCTCCGGCCCGAGATGATCGTAATCTCGCCGGGCGGCGTGCCGATCCTGGCCGACCTCGGCGACTTGCTCCCGGTGCCCGTCCCGACCGACGTACCCCTGCGGGGTGGCTTCTCGACCGCGCCGGAACTTCTGCTCAACGCGGTCCATGCGGACGAACGAGCCGACCTCTACGCCTTCGGAGCACTCGTGTACGCCTTGCACATGGGCCGCGAGTTGTCCGATCTCGACTTCACGTTGACTGGCGTGCCGCGCGCCTATCTCGACCGCGTGCCGGACGCGAACCCCTATCTCACGCGACTCTTGTCGAAGACCTTCACGCGCGACTTGAGTTGGCGCTTCCCGACCGACGACGGCGCGATGACCGACCCGACGGGCTTCGCGGAACTCGTACAGTCACTGGCGGCGTGTAAACGCAACCTCGATCGCGTGCGGCTCGACGTGGCCTCGTGGTCGACGACGGGCATCGTTCGCAGCGGCAACGAAGACGGCGTCTGCGTGTACCATTCGACCGAGGCCCGGCTCGACGATACCGACGAATTCGCGTTGATCCTGTTGGCCGAGGCGACCGTGGTCC
>JANLUE010001158.1:0-7393 GCA_031363325.1 Gemmataceae bacterium | reverse complement strand
AGACGGCCTGAGCCAAGCGCCGATACCTTCATCGCTTCGGCGGGCGGCCGAGTTTGCGCGAACACGATGGCGGTCGCGCGTATCATTTCATTCAGCGCCAGGAACATCCCTTTGAGACACCCGTCATGCCGAAACTGAATCAGGTCATCGCGATCGTTGGCGACCAGAAGAAAGCGGCCGAGAAGGCGCTCACGGACGCCTACCAGACCCTACAGAAGCCGGCTCTGTTCGACGGCCTCGACCGACGCTATCAGCCAAAGAACGCCGAAGACGATGTGAAGCCGCCCGAGTCCAAACAACCGCAGGCATCTGTTCGTGGGCTCACGCAGGCCATCATCCCGGTCCTGACCAAGGCGTGGGACTCGGTTGCGACCCAGGACTACGCGAACTGCGGCGCGGCCGCCGACATCGTCGTGAAAGGAACCGTCCTGCTTCAAAAAGTGCCGGTGACTCACCTGCTCTTTCTCGAACACAAGTTGAAGGACCTGGAGACATTCGTCTCGAAGTTGCCGGTTCGCGATCCAGCCGAGGACTGGCGGCCGAACGCGGCGTCCAACAACTTCTCGACGCCGCCCGCCGTGACCGAGTCCACGAAGAAGATGTCGAAGGTTCTCGTGAAGTACGAAGCGACCAAAGAACACCCGGCCCAAACCGAACTGGTCGCGGAGGACAAGGTGGTTGGCCACTGGCACCTGACCAAGTTTTCGACGGCCGTGTCCGCGCTCGACAAGGAAAACGCGCTACAGGCCGTCACCGATCTCGCCGAGGCCGTGAAGGTCGCGCGTGAGGAAGCGAATACAATCCAGGTGGAACGAAAGGAGGTTGCGGCCAAGATTCTGAACTACGTGTTCGGGCCGCTTTTAAAGGGTACAGCCTGAGACTCAGAGTTAGTCTAAACGTTTCGTCCTCCGGTTGCTGGTTCGAATCCAGCCCTCGCCAGTTCGACGGCGAGGTACGCCAACGGCAGAGCGGGAAGCCGAAGCGACTCCAAGCTCAGATTTCGATACCAGAGCGTCAACCCCGTGCGGAGGCCACGAGTCGACTGTCGGTGATTATCGCCGCCAAAACGCTGGTTCGAGTCCAGCCCCCTTCTCTGGCCCAACCAACGAAGGGGTCGTCTAGCGGAAAGACGTGGTGGTTCAGACTGAAGCGCCGACGACCGGAGACCATCGAGGCCCGCGATTAACGACCGCACAACATGGCCCGGCCGAAATGGGCATTTCGGCCGGGCTGCTTTGATTCTCCCGCCGGGAGTTCGCGCTACGCGAAATTCGACGGCGTGAGCCCGAAGAATTGAGCGTTCGCCAGCACGAACGTATTCACTCCCAGTCCACCACTGATCAAACTGCCGGGTGCATTGAAGAAGACAGAACTGTTCGCGTCCCCACCGGCCGCGGCGGATCGGCCGAGCAAGAGCGTGTCGTTCCCGGAGTTCAGAGAGAACACCGCGCTGCTGTTGAATCCGACCGAGGCCGTCGAGCCAAGGTTCTGAGCGATGCTCAACGTGTCGTCGCCCAGCCCGAGATCGGCGAACACCGGCCCGGCGAAGAACGAACCATCGTCAATTGCCCGAACCTTCGGATGTCAAAAGAAAATATTCTCGCTCCGAACCGAGCACGTGCAAATGTGAAGCCGTCCATGATCGGGCGGAATTGGAACTGTTAGTTCGAGTTGCAATCGAAATTGTCGAACATTGAGGGCGATTCAACCGTACAAAGTGGCGGCCCTCTTGCGCGCGCGCGTCGATCGAGAACGAGGGGGGTCGTTGAATTCGATTCGCTCCAGTCGCTCGCGCACGCGCGCCGCGTATTCTTCGGACAATTCAACGCCCAGATAATCGCGACCGAGCTTCTTGGCGGCCGCCAGCGTCGTGCCACTGCCGGCGAAGGGGTCGATCACCAGATCGCCGGGGTTGCTCGCCACGCGCACAATTCGTTCCAACAGGGCGATTGGCATCTGACACGGATGTTCGCCACGCTCCTTGAAGGTGCCGCAGACCCGCGAGACGTACCACGTGTCATCTTCGGGACTAAAGAAGCTGCCGTCCTCTTGCGGACGAAGCACCCAGGTATCGTCGGGGAGTTTGCCGTCCGGATTGGCGCGGCGATCGGCGTAGGTCGTCTGGCGGGCCGAGGGGACTCGGATCGTCGAGTCGTTGAAGGTGAAGTTTTTCGGATCGACGACGTAGTAGAAAATGTGCGCGTGACTGCGATTGAATTTCTTTTTGCAGTTCACACCGAACGTGTAGTGCCAGACAATCCAGTTCCGCAGCGTGAGCCCCAGGGCGTCGAGCCGGACCTTGATCTCGGCCGCATACTCGTCGCCAATCGCCACGAAGAACGAACCCGTCGGCTTGAGGACTCGCGCGGTCGCCGCGAGCCAGCGCTCGGTCCATTCGAGATAGTCCACTTTGGCCCGGCGATCGTCGTATTGATCGTACTCGTAGCCGATGTTGAAGGGCGGGTCGGCGAAGGCGAGGTCCGCGCTATCTGCGGGGAGTTCCGCCAAACGGGCCAGGCAGTCGCCTTGAAGGACCAGGTTGCGCGTCATGCGGTCGGTTTGTAAATGTGGCGGGCGTTGCACAACTTAGATGTAGGAATGGAACCTGATCGCGCCAGTGGGCGGAGCGGAAATGAAAAAAGAGGGCTGCCCGCCGTATGGCGGCTTGCCCTCTTTTGGCGTTGTTCATGACGACCGGCCCGTCAATGAATCATCGTCTCTTCGGACGCATTCCGGGACATGGGCAATTCGCCGAGCAGAACCGAGTCGCCGCCGATGGCCACTTCGACAAACTCGGCCCGACGCTCATGAACTTCCGCGCGGTCGACGGTCACTTCGCGTGGCGCGACCACCCCAAGCCGAACCCGGTCGCCCTTGACCGCAACCACCGTGACCCGAATGTTGTCGTTGATGACGATTTCCTCGCCGACACGGCGAGATAAGACGAGCATGATGAACCCTCCGTGGATGAACGATCCGCTCTATTGGATTAGACGCGGGAAGTTCGGTTGCAGTTCAAGCAATCTTTGGGCCGGCTCCTGAAATTTCGCCAGGTGGACTGGAAAATTGGCACTGCTTCGCCATTTTCCGCCAACATTGGCAAACTCAAGCCACCCAAATTACCCAAGTCACCCATTTATCCTATCTGAAAAAGATTGCTTGGAGACAATGTGTGCGGTTCCGTCAAGTCGGGAAGAGCACGATTGAACAGCTGACTGCGTGGATTGGGGAACATATCTGCATGGGTTGATCCGTCCGGTCGGCGACATCGCGACGCCGACCGGATCGAGACAACTATTTCCGGCGCTTGTAGGCGATCGTGAACGACGGTCCCTTTCCGTCGCCCATGTACATGCTGAAGTGGATCGTGTTGTCGTCCTTGTGTTCCGAAACCGTCTTATATTTCTGAGGTTTCCCGTCCGGACCGGGGCCTTCCCCCGTCATAGTCATCGTCTTCTTGTCGGCATCGTACGTACCTTCAAGTGAAACCATGCCGAACGACATCGAGTCAACCCACGTCCCGATGTACTTCTTCTTGCCTGGATCGTACCCGTCCTGACCTCGCCCGGTGAACTTCGCGCCGAACAGTTCGGCCTCGAACGAACTCATCAGCCACAGGCCGTTCAAGTCCGCCTTGTAGACGGTTACGCCCTTCGACTCCATGCCACCCATGTTCATGGTGGCGTCCCAGGTTCCTTCCAACTTCTTCAGAACCGCGTGTTCGGGCCCCGGCTTCGCCGCTTCCTGGGCGATGGCCAATGGTGCGACCAATAGCCCCACGACGATCGCACCGAACCATCGACTCATACGCATGACGGCACTCCAGTGAATTACCGCGTCGGTCTCACAACGCAGCCTATTCGTTTGTACACATCGAAATCGACTTGTCAACCGAAGTTCGCAGATTTTTTCGGCCGTCAATTCGCGGCCACCTTTACTAAAACAGCACTCGCACCCGAGACCACGCTGCCATGGCCGACACGCTCGACTACAAATCCGCCGGACTGGACCTGGACGTTTACGAGGACACGATCGGCCGGATCGGTCGACTGGTCAAGCGCACGCACGGGCCCGGCGTGCTCGATGGCTTTGGCGGCTTCGCCAGCCTGTTCGCACTCGACATCAATCGTTGGCTGTTCTCGGGCGGTTATCGTCGGCCGGTGCTCGTGACTTGTACCGATGGTGTGGGCACGAAGCTCAAAGTCGCCGCCCAGATGAACAAGTTCGACACGGTGGGCATCGATCTGGTCGCCATGTCCGTGAACGATTGCCTGTGCTGTGGGGCCCAGCCGCTCGTTTTTCTCGATTACCTCGCGATGCCAATTGACGACCCCGCCCTGGCCGAACAACTCGTCCAGGGCATGGTCGATGGCTGCGAACAGGCGGGCTGCTCGTTGACCGGTGGCGAAACGGCGATCCTGCCGGACTTCTACGCGCCCGGCGATTTCGACATGGCTGGCTTCGCGGTCGGCATCGTGGAACGGGACGACGCGATTGACGGTTCGCGCATCGAGCCGGGCGACGTGGTGCTCGGCCTCGCGGCCACGGGCTTGCACTCGAACGGCTACAGCCTGGCGCGCAAGATCGTCTTCGATCATGCGCAGCTCGGCATCAACGATCACGTGCCGGAACTCGGTCGCACGGTCGGCGAAGAATTGCTGACCCCGACGCGCATCTATGTAAAGCCGGTACACGAAGTGTTGCGGCACTATCCGGTGAAAAAGCACGTGGTCCGCGGGCTCGCCCACATCACGGGGGGCGGCCTCGTGGACAACTTGCCACGCGTCCTGCCCGCCAATCGGCGAGCCTTCATCCGCCGAGGCAGTTGGCAGCCGAGCCCCGTCTTCGCGTGGCTTCAGAGGCTCGGCAACATCGCCCAAGCGGAAATGGACCGCGTCTTCAACGGCGGGATCGGCTTCACGATGGTCGTCTCGCCGTACTTCGCGGACAGCATCCGCGAGCAACTCATCGGCCTGGGCGTGCCCACGTTCGCGATCGGCGAGATTCGCGAAGGCAAATCGGGCGTCGAGTGGGTCGAGTGATTCACCGGCAGGTTAGACCCAACTCATCAGGAGCCGTTCGAGCGTCGCGGTCCAGGCGTCGAACGCTTCGTCCGCCGGCAGTTCGATCAGTTCGTCCCGACCCACTCGGACCATCGGCCGCGGGCCGGCAATCGTTAGGCATCCCGTCGCGGCTACTTCCGTTCGAAGTTCCTTCGCCGCGACACCGATCGTCAAGACGTGGCACAAGCTGCGCTCGGCCAGGCGATCGGCGTACGCGGCGGGTTCGTCTCCGAAATGCTGGATCGCTACGTTGTCCGTTGCGATCGCTTCGCGGAACAGCATCTCGAGCAACGCCCCTTCCTGGGCCAATGGTTTCGCTTCCTTGTCCTGGATCAAGAGAAATTCAAATCGCAACGCGTCGGTGCTGAGCCATTCCGAGAGTTTGCGGACGGCCGTCAGCACGGTGGCCAACACAAGCACGATTCGTTGGACGGGCAGGTCCGGGTCCTTGAACCGGGCCTTCACGAGGTCCGGGTACAGGCAAATCACGAACGTCCGTCGCCGCCGTAGAAACTGATTCTCGTCGCGCGAGTAGTAATACAGTTCGTCGCGCAGGAACTTCACATCGAATAGGTCGGGCCGAAGGTCCGGGTCGCGCTCCATGTACGCGAGTTGCGAGTGAAGCAAACTTTCAACGGTGCCTTTCGTCGAGATCGAAGTGAACCCTCCGACCGGGTAAGTGTCTTCGTCGAGCACGCGGGTCGGCACTTCGCGACGATGCGCGAGCGGCCGAACTTTGTGGCGCGGCAGGCCGGCCTCGAGTCGATTCGCCGTTTGCAACACTTGGCGATGGGCGACGTACTGGCCCATGTCGGCGAGGGCCGTGCCGTGTTCGAGCGCGATCACGTCTTCGACGGCCAGTACCTCGGCCATGCGTCGCGACGCGGCAATCAGCGCTTGATAGCTTTCGATCAACAGGTCCGCCGGCCCGCTCGACGAAAGCGATTCCCAGCCGCGGCGGAGTGCCTCGTCGGGCGGCAAATCAATCAGCGAGCGGATGATGCCTGGTGAAAGTTCAACTCCGCCGAGCCCGGCCCGATCGCGGAACTGCCGAACGACATAGGCCAGGCCGCGAGCGCGATCGCGGCCCTTGAACTTGCGCATCGCATCGCCGGCCCGTTCGAACGACCAGTCGGCATAGAGCTTGCCGAGAACGTGATCCTCGTAGGTTCGCATGAGCCCCGGTGGCAGTCCGGGGATTTGAATGTGGTCGCGTGGCCGAGCTTCGCGATCGGAGCCGTAGGCCGCGTGCCCGAAGTCCGCGACGATCCCCGTCGGCGGCAGCGGTTGGCCCCCGGCCGCGATCTCGAGCGCCCACTCGAGCGCCGACTTCACGGTCCCCGCGACCGGCGGCACGGCGCGCTGGAACCAGAGCCCCTGCAACAGGAACCGCTGGGCCTCGTCGGGATCGCGGAGGACGATGACACTCACATGGACCTCAATCGATGTGCAGCGTTCGACAGGTCTGCTCGTAGCTCGTTTCAAGATCGAACGCGAGGCCAAGATCGACATCAAGCCAGAGGGGAAGCGACGGGAGGGGATTGCCGACGATCAGTGGATAGAACCATGTCTCGAGGGTCGGCCGTCGGCCCGGGACGTGTTTCATTCCCCGAATTGTGGAGACATATATGTGCGGGGGCGGGCTTTCGAGGTCCGTTGCCGATGGGCTGACGAAATCGAGAACTTCCGCATGGAGGTTGAAATGGTGGTTCGTCACCAGGTCGACGATCGATACGCAGACGTTATTGCGAAGGAGGTGCGCGCACTTGGCCACGAAATTCCGCCGACTATCGGGCCGATCCTTGTTGGCCGGACTGACGAGTTCGATGGCAGCCACGAGATGGCGCCGTCCGCCCGCCTTATAAATGCGGACTTCGAATTCCTCCGTCTCCGAAATGTCCGAATCGAGAACCTGGGTGGGGGCCGGCAATTGCCAGGGCGACGTGCCGGAGTGGGTCGAGGCTGTCGGTTTCGTTGATCCATTCGTCCGGTACGTTGAGATGTCGAGTTCGTAGCCGCCCGAGATTTGGACGCCCGGAGCGGCCACATAACCCTTCGGCAAAATGCCATAGAGTTGCTGGACGATAACCATTGGCCATCCGGCGTGGAGTTCGCTCCAAGAGTGATCGAACGTCAAGGGTGCATGGAAATGGTCGCGGAGCGGCATGTCGATTCTCCTTCTTCGATTCTATCAGACCATCCCCCGGCCTCGGGCTTCACTGCACTTCGACAATCGCCTTGATCACTCCCGTCTCCGGCTTGACGTAGCTTGGGAACACGTCGATGATCTCGCGGACGGTCGAGCGGTGTGTGATCCACGGGCGGGTGTC
>JANLUE010001146.1:0-3549 GCA_031363325.1 Gemmataceae bacterium | reverse complement strand
GGCCGCCAGCCGACGAAAGTCGAGCGGCACGGCGACGTGCCCCAACTCCGCCGCCGCTCGGACGAGGTCCTGCACGTGCCAGCCGGTCCCGCCGCTCAGGATGGCGATTCGCATGAAGAATTGTTTATGGGAAGGGCCAATCGTCAAGCGAATTCGTGGGCTGGGTCGTGATCGAGAGCGTCGCCGAGAATGGCGAAGTCGTAACGGTTTACAGCTTCGACGTGGCGGAGTACCATACGTATTTCGTCGGGACGAGGCGTTGGGTTCGACCTGTGGGCGCATAATCATGAATTTGGGTTTACTGGCGGAACTGAAGACGCAAAAGGTACTCGACCGTCGACCAAGAACAAGCACCAAAAAGGACTGACGCGGAAAAGGCGAAGCCGTGGTGGAGAGACAGGAGATGCGATTCGACAGGAACGGGGTGAATTCCCCCGAAAGCGCCCAAAGTGCTGGACGAAGCCATGGTCATCTGGTTCGTAGTGAAGCGAATCAGTTAGAAGCCGACGAATACTGCTCGACGCCCAAACATCCGCAATTTGAGTGCTTGAATGAATGGCATGGCCGAATATCAAAAATCGCTTCAACTCATTGCCAAATCAGGTAAGAGTCGAGGTAACGCTGAGAGCGTCCGACTCTTGACAATTTCGGTCGCTGCGGGGTATCCACCTGCAATGTACACACTTGCAACCTGGTATCTGCATGGAGTTGGAGTCAATGCAGATTGCGTTCGAGCTGTTTCGCTACTTCGCAAGGCGTCGAATGCTGGCGTAGCAGCGGCGATGTTTGATCTGGGGGTATGTTATGAGCTGGGGAAGGGCGTCGCCCGTTCACTTCCCGCGGCATATCGACATTATCTAAAAGCTGCACATCTTGGTGACACCGATGGAGAATCTGAAACCGCTCGCTGTCTGTATTATGGAATTGGCACTTCAGTTGATCGAGATCTCGCCGCCGAGTGGTATCGACGGGCTGCAAAGCACGACGACGTGGACTCTCAATTCGCTCTAGGTCGCGCATATGAGCTTGGTGAAGGTGTGCGGCGGAACAGAAGATTCGCACGAATTTGGTATTGCAAGGCAAGCCTTGGAGGAAACAAGTACGCGCGAAAAGCGCTGAAGAGAGTTAGTCCAGCTACAAATCTCAAGTCCCAAGCATCGGAATTGTGAAAATCACATGCGATTGGCGCGACCGGCTTGCGGCATTGAGACGTCCGAGGGTAAAGCTGTAGTGGATTAGCCCAGACGAGATCCTGCTGATGTTCCGAACACGTCGCCAATCTGCATCCTCAGGGCTGTAGCTGCTAGCAGTTTCAAGAATACTTGCGAAGCCACTTATCATGTCGAGTGACACCACTACGATTCGTATCGGACTTGGGATCGGCCAACTATTCTTTGGAAGCTCAATGGAGCAAGTTCGGAGCTATCTGGGAGAGCCTGAAGAACTCGACGAAAGCTTCGAGCCCGAGTCTACTTCAATTGACTGGTCGTATCCCTCGATTGGAGTCGATGCGTATTTCTCAAGTGATGACGAGTTAGTACTTGGTACACTTCGCATCGATCACCCCGACGCCACTCTATTGGGTGAAAAAGTTATTCACCGTCCGGAAGCATATGTGAGATCGTTGTTAGAACAACTAATTGGATCACCAAAGGAAGAAGTCATGCATTTTTCAGATTCACCATCGTTCGTCAGGCTTATGTTTTCAGAGAAAAGTATAGAGTTTTGGTTCAAGAACGAGGTCTTAGATTCTGTAATCTGGAGTTGCGCGATCGACGATCAAGGTGAGATTGTTTGGCCAAAATCATGACAGCACGTCCGTCCGTCGCCCGATCCCATGCCTCAAGGCGACGATGCCCGGCGGCCTAGACCGCGTTGGATGGCGCGGGTGGGGCCAAGGCCGAATAGGTGACAGGCGCCGGCGGCGATAGTTCGTATTCGGACGCGTCGAACGTGACGAGCAACGAAGTCTCGGTACCGGGATATCGCGGTCGCTTACCGCAGTTTCCAGGTTTTCGAGCCATGCCGCCGACCACCGGCTGGTAAGCTTAAGTCGTTTTGGATAGCGCACTTACAGACGATTGCGGCGGTAGGATTTGAACCTACGACCTCCAGGTTATGAGCCTGGCGAGCTAACCGGGCTGCTCCACGCCGCGTCCAGTAAAGTCATCTTATACCGCCCGGGCCAGCTTGTCATCGGCCATCGGGGCGTTTTTCGACTATTCCGTCCAACGAATCGGAAAATCCGTGTCCAACCGATCTCTCGACGCTGACGGAGTCCGAGTGCCCCGCTTCCTGTATGGGACCGCCTGGAAGGAAGATGAAACCGAGCGTTTGACCTTCCTCGCCCTGCGGCAAGGGTTCCGGGGCATCGACACGGCGAATCAGCGAAAGCATTACCACGAGGCGGCCGTCGGCCGGGCTGTCGCGGCGGCCATCCGAGACGGCCTCGTCACTCGGGGCGAGTTGTTCCTCCAGACGAAGTTCACCTTTCGGAGCGGGCAGGACCACCGCCTACCTTACGACCCCCATGCTCCGATCCCGGCCCAGGTCGAGCAGTCCTTCGAAAGCTCCCTGGAACACCTTGGGACGGAGACGATCGACTCATACGTCCTGCACGGCCCAAGCGAGCGCGATGGCCTTGGTTCGGCCGACTGGGCGGCCTGGCGCGCGATGGAGGCGATCCACGATCGCGGCCAGGCGCGGCTCCTCGGTGTGAGCAATGTCAACCGGGCCCAACTCCAGTTGCTTTGCGACGGAGCCCGCATCCGTCCTCGGTTCGTTCAGAACCGGTGCTTTGCCGTCCGTGGCTGGGACCGCGATGTGCGGACGTTCTGTGCCGCCAACGGAATGACGTACCAGCGGGTCTCCCTGTAAACCGCGAATCCCGCTGTGTTGGCGGGCCCCGCCGTCGCCAAAATCGCCAAGCGATACGACCGATCACCCGCTCAGATCGTGTTCCGATTCGCGCTGGAGGTCAACATGGTCGCCCTGACCGGGACCACGGACCCGGCGCACATGCGTGCGGCGCTCGACGCCCTCGACTTCCAACTGGCCCCCGATGAAATCGAAGCGATCGAAAACGGAGGGACTGCGCAATCCTCGGTGCCACGTCCGCACAGCTAAATCACGCCTGTCGAATCCACCGTCCGTTGTCGTTTGACAAAAAAATGTCACCCGTTGACCTGAACTCAATCCAACTTACACTCGAAACCGATTGAGCATTGGCTTCGGGTTTGACCTATTTTTCTGCCGCCATGTTTCTGCCGAGCTCATGCCCCACTTGCTCATCGTCGCGCCCGCGCCGCGGCCTCCTCGTGTGGGGCCGGGACGGCGGCGATCAACTTGCGGATCACGTCGTCCGTCGTGATGCCTTCCGAGTCGGCGTTGAACGTCGTCATCAAGCGATGCCGCAGCACCGGGAACGCCACATCGCGAATGTCCTCGGTCGTCACATGCAATCGGCCATGCAATACGGCCTTCGCCTTGCCGCCGAGGATCAGGTACTGGCTGGCGCGTGGGCCGGCCCCCCAGGCGACGAGGTCGGGC
>JANLUE010001143.1:0-3753 GCA_031363325.1 Gemmataceae bacterium | reverse complement strand
GCCGCGTCAGTCGTTCGCGCTCCGGGCGCCT
The DNA here is from genome assembly GCA_031363325.1 of Gemmataceae bacterium. Lineage (GTDB taxonomy): Bacteria > Planctomycetota > Planctomycetia > Gemmatales > Gemmataceae > SIAJ01. The sequence continues at coordinate 3,722 of JANLUE010001143.1, read as the reverse complement.
TACAACTCGAACGAAGATTTCTGTAAGGAGTCGGGTCGAGGACCGACCAACGACTAGGATTCCTTGTCTCCAGGCAACAGGGCGTGCAATGACGCGGGCCGACGTGCGAGCGAACGAGTTCACGCCCGATGCCGGCGTGGGGCCGCAGACCTGGTTCGAGCGCCACGGCGACTTCCTGTACCGATTCGCGTTCGGGCGAGTTCGAAGTGCGGACGTGGCCGAAGATCTGGTTCAAGAGACGCTTCTGGCCGCCTGGAAAGCCCGTGCCCGGTACAGAAATCAGGCGTCGGAACGGACTTGGCTCGCGTCGATCCTCAAGCGAAAGGCGATCGACTGGGTTCGCGGCCGCGTCCGGGAGCGGAAACATTTCGCACTCGGGTCGGACCGCTTCGCCGACGACCTGTTCGACCGACGCGGCAAGTGGAAGCAGGCCCCGGGCCAGCGGGCCCGCGAAAACTCGGTGGAATCGCTCGACCGCGAACAATTTTGGGCGACCTTGCGCGACTGCGTCGACAAGCTCCCGGTTCGACTCCAAGAAGTCTTCACTCTCCGATACCTCGATGACTCGGCGACCGAGGTCGTTTGCCGCGAATTGAAAATCGCCCCCACGCATTTTTGGGTCCTCTTGCATCGGGCTCGTTTGCGATTGTGGTGGTGCCTTTCCAAGAATTGGTTCGGCGAGGAACCGCAAGGCGGGAAACCCAATACATGAACTGTCGCGACGCCGCACAAGCGATTTCCCAGTCGCTCGACGAACCGCTGCCGGCCCTCCTCCGCTTGGGCCTCGTCACGCACACGGTTTTATGCGGATCGTGCCGGCGATTTCGCGCTCAGTTGACGCAACTCCACGCCGAATGCACCCTGTCAATCGAATGGCTTCACGAGAACATCCGCCTTTCGGAAGCGGCTCGCGAACGGATCGCGGCCGCCATCGAACGGCCACGAAGATGAGGCGAAGCTCACTCGGCTCTCCGAGAGTCGGGGCCCTATTCCGCGCGAGCGACGAGCCGCCCGTTGCAACGGCCGCCCCCAATCAACGAGCGCCGAATTCAGACGATCCGCATCATCCGCAACCCGATCACGATCGCCAGACTGACGAGCAACGGCACGGCCACGCGGCGGGCCAGGTCGAACGAACTCGTCCCGGTCAGTTTCGCCGACATCAAGGCGACCGCGGCGACCGGCGACATGGTTCGGCCGGCCGCGGCGGCGACCGAAACGACCGCTCCGATGTCCTTCGGGTCCACGCCCAACGCTTCCGCCGGCTCGACGTAGAAGCCGTACAGGCTCTGCGTCGCGGCCATGCCCGAGCCGCTGAGTGCCGCGAACCCCAGGGGGACCGCACCGGCGAGCGGCATCAGGAGCCCCGGTGCCTGGCGGATGCCATCGCCGATCAACGCCGCCAGGCCGATCAATTCGACGGCCTTGCCGAAACAGACGGCCGCCACGATCAGCGAGATGATGTCCGCGAAGCCGTGGCCCGCCCCCTCGAAGAACGCCTTGGCCACGCCGCCGACTTGCTTCGGGCTCGATAGCGTCGCGGCCAGAACGCCGACCAACATTGCGGCCCCAATCAGCCGCGTTTCGTAGTGGGGGTCTTTCTGGCCGGGCTTCGGGTTGAGCACGAGCCAATGTTCGGGCACTTGAAACACATTGAGTGGCGGGCCGGTCAGAAACAGCAACACCACGGGGACGAGCGGCACCAAGGCGCGCAAGGGGTTCACGCCTTGAGACAATTCCGGCATCGTCGGCGCGGCTCGTTCGGACCGCGAGTTCAACCACCAGAACAGTAGTGTCGCGATCGCGAGATGGGGCAAGACGAGCGGCAACACGCGTGGAACGACTTCTTTCGAGGAGATGCCCAATCGTTGCGCCACCGTGTTCAGTTCCGGAGCGCCGGGGTTCAACAACTCACCGCCAATCGAAGCGCCGAGCAGAATACACGCCCCGATCGTCGCATTCGCGAAGCCGGCCGCACGCAGCAACGGCACGACCACCGCCCCGAGACAGACAGCCGTGCTCGTCTGACTGATGACCGGGATGTTCACGAGAAACCCGACGAGAACGACGCCGGGCACCAGGAACGCCCGCACCGAACGGAGCGGGCGAATCAACAGGCGAACCAGGTGCTGATCGCACTCGGTGAGGCGCAGCACATAGCCGAACCCCATGGCCGTGCAGATCGGCACGACGAATTTTTCATTGCTAAACGTGGCGAGGAACTCGCGGAGGATCGGGGCCACATCGCCGGCGAGCCCGGCCAACGCGAACGCGGCCGCCACCAAGGCGAGCCGAACGTCGATGCCCCGGTAGACCGCGTAAACGGCCGCCGCGATGATCAGCCCGGCGAGCGGCAAAAGAAATGGCATCGGGAAATGGTATGCGATTGGGGCCGGTTCGTGTGGCCGGTGTCTCGTTGGGTTCCTACGCTACCCGTTCCTGAAATGAACCGAAATTTTGGAGCAGGCTTTCTCCCATGTACGCCATTTTTGAGGATGGGTCGCGGCAATATCGCGTGAGCGTCGGCGACACGGTCCAGCTCGATCACCGCGAGGCGGCCGTCGGAACCTCGCTCGACCTCGGCCATGTGCTGCTCGTCGCGAATGGGGCCGACATGCAGGTCGGCAAGCCGCTCCTGGTCGGGGCCAAGGTCGTCGGCGAAGTGACGGGTCACCCAACGACGAAGTCCGTGATCCAATACTTCCGGCGCCGCAAAAACTATCGCCGCCTGAAGGGCCATCGCCAACCGTATCTCGAAGTGAAGATCAAAGAGATCGTCGCTCCCGGTGCGTGAATCCCATCTGCCTTCGAGGGCGGAGCCAAGCGCGGTTCCGCCCCGAAACTCCACTCATCACTTTTTCGTAACAACTTGCCCGCTCTCCCCTTGACAGCCTCCTACACGCTGTAGTAATATTCCTCCGACAACATGTAGGAGGCAATGGCGTGTCCATTCAATCGCCGATCAGCGAGACGGAGCACGCGGTCCTGAAGGTCCTGTGGGACCGCGGGCCTGGCCCCGTCCGCGATGTGCTCGAGGCCCTGAACGAACAGGGCCATTCCTGGGCGTACACCACGGTTCAGACGTTGCTCACGCGCCTGGCGACCAAGGGGTACGCGGCCGTCGATCGAACCGGGTCGGCCCATTTGTACCGGGCGGCCGTTTCGCGCGGCGAGCTTCTCCAGCAGAAGCTCTCCGACCTGGCGGACACGTACTGCGAAGGAACGACTTCGCCGTTGGTGCTGGCGCTCGTCGAAGGATCGGAGTTCACGCCGGCCGAGATCGCCCGGTTCCGCGAATTGCTCGACAAGTTGGAATCCGTGGCCGCCCCGGCCCGCACGAAGAAGGGGGGCAAGTCGTGATCGACTGGCTGTGCTCGTCGGCCCTCTCGGCCGCCGCCCTGGCAGTGATCGCCGGCATCCTGGTCTGGACGTTTCGACCGGCCCCGGCCGTTCGACATGCCCTTTGGCTCATCGTCCTGCTCAAGCTCGTGTCGCCGACCGGACTGGTGGTCACGCTTCCGTTCGAGGCGCCCATGAGCGTGTCCGAACCAAAAGTGCCCGCGACCGACCCACTCGTCTCGGAGGAAGTGTTCACGGTCGTTCTGAATTCGAAATCGGAACGAATCTCGACGACGAACGCGGCCCCGGAAGCGGTCGCCCCGGTCGAGCCGGTCTTTGAAGAGACGAGCCCGATCGACTATCGACTGCTGCTATTGACGTTT
>JANLUE010001118.1:0-1082 GCA_031363325.1 Gemmataceae bacterium | reverse complement strand
CACGATGCAAGGGCCTCGGCAATCATAATTGAGTGATGTGTCGTTAGGGCGGCGAGGGACCCGGCAGCTTACGCAGCCGGTTCGCCGCTGGGCGACACGATACTTCCTCCTGAACGGTTGAAACAAACTCGTCCGGTGTGGGGTTCTACTTAACCCCCCGGCCTCCTTCGCCAAGTGCGAAGGGGGAGATGACACCGGAGTCGCCAACGGACGTTCTCATGCGCGAACCGGCGTGGATGAGCAAGTATCAAGCGCGGGAGGCCCTGAAAAATGGGCGACCCGAAGAAGCGCACCGCTTGCTCGACGACCTCGTGACGGCCGGGGACCGCAAGGCCTGGGCCCTCCGGGGCGACGTTGTCCGCAGCTATCTCGACCGGGCAGATCGATCCCTCCGCAACGACGACGTCGAAGCCGCCTGGAAAGACTTGACGCGTGTCTCCACCGTCGGTGGGACGGCCGACCCCGGCGTCATGAAACTCCGGGACATCCTGGTTCGCCTGGCCGTTGCCGAAGTTCGAGCGATGCTCGAAGCCGGCAAGCCACTGCAAGCGGTCGAAGCCATCGCCCGTTTCAAGGAACGACCCGGCGAGTCGCCATCCATGGTCCCGCTCGACGAAGCCGCTCGCGACTGGCAGGTCGCCATCGATCACGCGGATCGCGGCGAGTTCGTTCAAGCACGCCCGGCCCTCGAGCGCGTTCGCCAGCGACTCGGCACCCGGACCCAGGGCCTTGATCGCTACGAGGAACAGGTCAACGTTCGCGAAGACCGTTTCCGCACCGCGTGGCCGACCCTTCAGGAAGCGGCCAAGAACAGCGATTGGCCGGAGATTCTCCGCTCGGCCGACGAAGTGCTCGCGTCCGCGCCGCGCCATCGCGAAGCACAACAAGCCCGCAATCGCGCCTGGCAAGTCCTGCAACCGGAAGCCGTCAAGCCGACGCCGCGCCTGTCCGAGACGGTCGCCCTGCCCGCGCGAATCGACACCAGCCTGCCCGACGAACCGCCGACGTTGCCGAAGCGATTCTTTCTGTGGATCGATGGCGTCGGGGCGTATCTCGTGTGCCTCGCGAACCGCGTCTCGATC
>JANLUE010001485.1:0-4128 GCA_031363325.1 Gemmataceae bacterium | reverse complement strand
GGCCCCCACGCCGCCGCATTGATTCCCAATTGTTCGTTGTTACGCCTCGATCAAGTCGAGTGCCCCGCGGGCCGCGTGGCGGACATCTTCATCGAAGTCCGAGCAGGCCACTTCGAGCAAGGCCTGGAGTACGGCATCGTGTTTCACGCGGAGTCGGCCCAACAGCGCGGCCGCCCGCTCGCGGAGGATGGCGTCCGGGTCGTTCAACGCTTCGATCAGGTGCGGCACACAGGCACGGCCGACCTTCTTCAGCGTCGAGCCGGCCACCATGCGGACGCGCATGTCTTCGTGGCCCAGGAGGGCGATCAGTTCCGGGATCGCCGGCTCGGCGTCCGGGCCGAATCGGCCGATCGCGGCCATCGCTTCCATCCGGACGGTGATCGTCGGGTCGCGAAGGGCCGTAATCATGTGTGGGAGGGACGGCAAGGCGGCTTGGCCGAGATCGCCGAGCGTTCGCACGGCTCGGCGACGGACCTGATCGCTGCAGTCGTGGACGGCACCGGTGAGGGCCGGCAGGATCACGGGGGCCGACGCCCCGAGTTCGTTCAGGCCGATCACGGCCAGGGCTCGGATGTCGTCGTCCGGGGCGTTCATCGCCTGGGTCAGGATGCCGATCGAGTCTTCGCGGTATTCGTCGGGCAAGGTCCCGGTCAGGGCGGCCACGATGATCCGGCGGATCAGCGCGTACGGGTTGAGCGTTGCGGTCATGGGGCGTCCGGCGGGGCGTTGATGAGTTGCGAGTGGGGCAGGCATGCTTGTGCTTGGGTACGGCGCGTCAAACTTCCTATAGCACACATTTCCGCTACAAGCGGTAAACTCGGAAGCGACTCGTCGTTCCCGGTGCAAATCCATTGCCGCCGCTTCGACTCTGGCGGGCGGTCAAAGTTCTAATCGGAATTGAACTTCCCCGGCGAACGACCGACCTCGCGACTTGCACACGATCCCAAACGCCCGGCGCTGAGAATTCACCGCCAGTCGAAATCGGTATCCTCACTGCATGTTCCCGCTGATCCGTTCGCTGACCCTGCGCTACCTCGTCCAGAAATGGGACCGGTCGCTGCTCGTGGCCTTGAGCATCGCCCTGGGAGTCGCCACACTCGTCTCCGCCCGATTGCTCAACCAATACTTCGAGGCGGCCGCGTTCGATTCGACGATGCCCGCCGCCGTCGCCGACCTTTACGTGGCGAACGGGGAGATCGGCGTCGATTGGGGCGTCAGCGAAGACTTGAAGAAGGCGACCCTGCCCGGCGTGCGAACAGTTCGGCCGTTCGTCCTCGACCGAATCGCACTCCCGGAGCTCGGCGAGCGGGCGGCGACGCTGTTCGGTGCGGACCTGTCACAACCTTCACCGGACGAGGCGAAGCGGGCCAATCAACTTAAGTTCGAGTTCCAACTCATCAATCCGTTGGCCCGCCGGCCGATCGCACTCAGTCGCAAGCTCTACGAAGCCCGGAAAGCACGCGGTCGATCGGACGCGGACCCCGTCGAAGTTCGCTTCACGAACCGCAAGGAACTGTTCGATCTGCTGGGGGTCGTCGACTTGCCGAAGGACTCGCCGATGGCCCCGTTCGCCGATTCGATCGTGGCCATGAACGTCGAGCAAGCGGCGAAGTTGATCCGACGACCGGGTGGGGCCGACTCGCCAGGCCGAGTGAATCGCGTCGACATCCACCTCGACGGTTCCGTTCCCGTTGATGTGGTCAAGGAACAGGTCGAGCGAATCGTGTCCGCACGGGCGTCCGTTCGCACGCCGGAGGAGAATCGCAAGTCCACGGAGCAAGTGATTGGCGGGGTCAAGTTGATCTTCAATCTGTGTTCGTTCGGTTCGCTCGTGATCGGCCTGTTTCTCGTCTACAACGCGCTCTCGGTGACCGTAGCCGAGCGCCGACACGACATCGGCGTGATGCGGTCGCTCGGGGCCACGCGCGTGCAGATCGCCCGGCTGTTCGCGATCGAAGCGATGATCCTCGGCGCGATCGGTGCGGTCCCGGGCATCCCGCTGGGCATCGGCCTCGCCGACTTCGCCCTGTCGCAGTTCGGCGAGGAACTCACGGTCGTTTTCCTGAACAGCGACATGGCTCGGCCGGGCTTGGACTGGGCGACGGCCCTGATCGCGATCGCGGCCGGCATGTTGACCGCCTTGCTCGCGGCCCTCGTGCCCGCGATTCAAGCGGCTTCGGACGAACCGGCCGACGCCGTTCGTCGGGCACCGAAGGTTGGCTTCGGCGTGTTCCGCCGAATTCACGCGGGCTCGTGCATCGCCCTGATCGCCGCGAGCCCAATCCTCTTCCTGTTGCGCGACGAACTGCCGTCCCGAAAGGGATCGTCGCTGGCCGTGGTCAGCCTTCTGGTCGGACTGTTGCTCTCGATGCCTTACGTCATGAGTTGGCTGGCCCACTTGATGCCACTCGTGCGGGGCTTGCTCGGCGTGGAGGCTCGACTCGCCGCCGACAACCTGAGTCGATCTCCAGGCCGTACGGGCGTGGTAGTCGGGGCCCTGGCGGCCGGCGTCACGCTCGTGTTTCTGACGGCCGGCGTCGGCAAGAGCAACGAAGTTCCCATCAACGCCTGGCTCGATCAAGTGATCCGGGCCGACGCCTTCGTGTTCCGCGGCAACCTCGCGTCGGCCAACAGTTCCATGAGCCCGATGGAGCCGAGCATCCGAACCGAATTGCAGAACCTCCCCGGCGTGGAACGGGTCGTTGGGTTGCGTTTCTATCGGCCGGAGTTCAACGGCACGTTCATCCTCGTGCTCGGGCTCGACGCGCACGACTATCACCGGGGCGTTCGTTCGCGAATGCCCGAGGGACTGCCCAAGCTCGATTTGTTCGATCGACTGCCCGGCGGGAACTTCACGGTCGTCTCCGACAACTTCGCGGCCAAGTGGAACAAGAAGGTCGGCGACGAAGTTGTGATCGCCGGCCCGCGTGGGCCGATCACACTCGAAATTATCGGAGTCGGCCAGGATTATTCGTGGAGCCAGGGCACGATCTTCCTCGATCGCGCCAAGTACTCGGAACTGTTCGACGACCCCGTGGTCGATGCGTTCCACGTGTTCTTCAAAGAGGAATCGGACCCGACGACGTTCGGTCGGGTGCAGTCGTTCGCCGAGGAGAACGGCTTGCTCGTGCAGACTCGCGACTCGGTGCGGCTCTATATTGGTGGCGTGCTCGACCGCATGTTCCGCGTGGCCTACGTGCAACAATTCATTGTCGCGATCGTGGCGGCTCTGGGAGTCGTGACCTCACTGTTGATCTCGGTCTTGCAACGTCGCCGCGAATTGGGACTATTACGGGCGGTCGGAGCGACCCAACTGCAAATCTTGAAGACTGTTTTCGCCGAATCGCTCCTGATGGGATTGTTTGGAGTGGTGCTTGGCTTCGCGATCGGCGTGCCGCTCGAATGGTTCGTGCTGGACGTGATCTTCCGCGAGGAATCGGGCTTCGTGTTCGAGATGCTGATCCCGTGGCGCGAAGCCACGGGCATCGCCCTTGGCTCGGTGGTGATCGCGACGTTGGCCGGCCTCGTGCCCGCGTTCCGTGCCGCCAGGATGCGCATCACGGACGCGATCGCGTATGAGTGACGGGCAACCCCCGGACGATGGCGGCGCGGCCGGGGCGTATCCAATACAACGGATTTCGGACGCCAACCAAAGAGGCCAATCATGGCCACGCGCCGTCAGTTCCTCGCCACAGCGGCGACCTCGCTCGCCGCTTCGCTCCCAAGCCTTGCCGACGAGCCCGCTAAAGCTCGATCACTCAACTACACAATTGGCAAAGAGACGACCTACGTCACGGGCCCACTGTCGAAGGATGGCTCCGTCGACTTTGTCGCCGCCTGCAACGAGCGGTTGGGAAAGGGAGTGAAGCCCGACGACAACGCGGCCATCCCGCTCTGGCAAGCCATCGGGCCGAAGGCGGACTCGGAAAGCGCTCCGGCGGAATTGTTCCGATTGCTCGGGTGCGATCCACCGCCAGCGGACGGAAACTACTTCGTGGAGTTCAGCCGATTTCTGAAAGATCGGAACGAGGAACAAGCGACGATCGACGCCCTGGATCGCAAGTACGCGCAGGCTCGCGAGCGACCCTGGACGGCCGAGGATTGCCCCGAATTGGCGAACTGGCTCAA
>JANLUE010001095.1:0-2648 GCA_031363325.1 Gemmataceae bacterium | reverse complement strand
GCTTGAAGCCACTGGCGTTCACGTACCCACCCATCGCCTGAAAGTTGGCCACGTAGCCCGTGACGCTGTAGATGCCCCAGCCGCTATCGTTGTAGGCCCCGTTGCTTTGCGACGGGTCGAGCGGGTTGATGAAAATCTTCGGCGGCGACTGGTTGTACGTGATTTCGTAGTATTGCCCGCTCGTCGCGGAACTGTTATCGACGACTCGCTTGAGGTTGTCTTGCTCGACGTACGGCAGCACCTGGACGACCCAGGAACCGTCCTTGTAGCCTTTCGCTCCGCCGTACTCGATGAACGACGGGGCCATGGTGCCGAGCGAATCGTGATAGTTGTGCGAAGCCAGGCCGATTTGCTTCAGGTTGTTGGTGCTCGACGTCCGATTGGCCGCCTCGCGAATCTTTTGGACGGCCGGCAGGAGCAGGCCGATCAAAATCGCGATGATCGCAATGACCACCAGCAATTCGATCAACGTGAAACCGACTCGACGACGAATCATGCTTTTGACTCCAAAGAATATGGCGCGTGGGAGATGATAACGGATTCGTGCGAAGAATCAGCGTGCAAAGGGTCAAATTTTGTGGAATGCGGAGCGGCGCTTCACACCGCATCTCTGCCGAGCGGCTGAGTTCGCCGGTAGCCGACCAGTGGACGGAACATCGCGACCAGAATTGAACGTGTCGAGATTCGAATCCTGTATCACCGCGCGGTCACGATCGATGCCGGACTTGAACGGCCCTCAGATCAGATTTGCGTCGGGCCAATTGCTCTCGTGCGTTCCCGACATCGCCTCAACTCCAAGCGTGAACGCGCCCGAACGTGGTAGCGATCCAAATTGATTTTCCACGTCGGCCTTTCGAAGAACCGCTACGCACGCTTCGAAGAACGGCCGATCGAATTCGGCGTCGCCGACCAAGCCGACTCGTTCGGTGCCGTCGATTCCGGTGATCCGCCGACCCTCGGGGCCGAGATCATAGGCATCGCGCCAGGTCGGAAACTCGATCCGTTCGAATTCCGAGTGCGATGCGTCCCAGGGGTTCTCGGCTCCGTTGATGTCGAAGGAGTACATCACAAACCCTTCGATGCCGGACACAACGAGCGTCAGGCCGGTGAGCGGTTGATCCGGCGGAGACTTGGCCATCCGCGCGACGGCTTTCTTGAGCGTCGATGCGATTCGTTTGGCGTCCGTGCGGAGATCAATGCGAGGAGCTTTGGTTGGCACCTTGGCGGGCCGGTTGCCTTTCTCCGGGGCACCGGCCGCTCGCAGAACCTGCTCGGCCGTCGTGCGTCGAAGTTTTGCCGCGAGCGCGAGCGGCGTCAGGCCTTCGAAGTCCGCGATGGTCGGGTCGGCCCCCGCTTCGAGCAACGCGCGAATTTGATCGCCCGTGGTCTCCGGCGTTGTTCGGCGTCGGCCACGCTGACTGACTTCCACCGCTCGAACGACGGCACAGTGGAGGGGCGTGCCGCCATATCGACACCAGTCGTTGACTCGGGCCCCGCATGAGAGGAGGTGCCGGCACGTCGCCGCATCTTTGGCGTGGTGCAACGGCGTGGATACGCCGTCTTTCTTGTTGCCCTCGTACAGGTTCAAGTTGACATCGCAACCGCGCTCGAGCCAGTAGTCGACTATGGCGATCTGTCCCGACCCGGCGGCTCGATGAAGCCAGGTCTCGTCGGGAGCGGCCGACTCGAGTTCGGGTCGCGATTCGATCAGTCGGCGCACGGTCGCCAAGTCGCCGTTTTCGTGGGCGAGGCTCATGGCGATCACATCCTGGTCGATGGAATCCATGCGAAGTCACGATATCAAATCGCCCACCGCCCACCGATGGAGTTCAATCGCCGCTCACGATTTCGCCGGCCCCACGAGTGGTGAGCGCCGCGAGGTTCCAGAGGGGCGTCGACTCGGACTTGAAGCGGACCGAGCCATCGGACATGGCGAACTGGGCACCGCCCGTGTGGAAACTGTAGTACAGGTGGCCCCATTCGTTCGAGTTGTTGATGGCCATCGGGCCCGGCACGGACGGCGTGTTGGAGCACCATTCAATCCGCAGGCCAATCTCGTACGGATTGTCGTTCGTCGCCCACGCTCCACCGCGGGCGCGGGCGCAATTCGGGTTCGACTTGTCGGCGGCCGCCGGCTTCTTGGTGCGGCCGCGCCAGACATCTTCGCGTCCACCGCACTCGGCGACGAAGAACGTGTTGGACATGCCATCCGTGAAGTCCGCGTACCGAGTCACGTCCGGAAAGGCCCGCAAGGCCCCACGCAGGTCGGCCCCGGCCGCATACTGTTGACCGACGGGAAGCTCGTTGTTGATCGCCGCGTTCACGCCTTCCGGAATGAAGTAGTCGCCGCAGGCGCCGACTTTGTTCTGCTCGGGAGGCGTTTCCGACTTGTTCTGAAACCGGTGGGCGCCCGGCGAAGAAGGACACAGGAACACGCTCACGTGCGTTTGCACGGTCGTCGCGTTCGGGATCGGCACGCCGGCATAGGTCGTACTCCGCCACCAGTTTTCGTTCAGGTTGTAGTAGGCCGCACTGACCATGTTCGCTTGCTCGAGATACGGCAACAAGTCGGGGGCCCAACTCCGCTGCGGGAGGGTCGTTCGCTTCGAGTGTGGGAACGCGCCGACGGCGCTTTCGAAGTTGTGAGC
>JANLUE010001087.1:0-10318 GCA_031363325.1 Gemmataceae bacterium | reverse complement strand
TGCGGATTCTACGCCGAAGGCGCTACATCTACCCAGCCCAGGGTTGTCCGCGCAGCGGGCTACCCTGGGAAACGCCGGCCCCTCCGCGATGAGGCAAATTCCAGGTTTCAATCCGACGCGAGTTTAGAGGTTGTTCCCAAGCTCGAAGTCGTCGGCCTTCGATTGCAGATAGACGTTCCCCGTCCAGAGCGTGAGCGTATCGGACCCGGTGCCGCCGAGAACCTTCAGGTTGCCGCCGAATGAAGCGAACGTACCCGTGTTCGGATCGCTGAGCGAAACGGCATCGTTGTCCGCCCCGCCTTGAATCGTGACGTTGCCCGCGAAGCCGACGCGTTGACCACCAGCGCCAATGTTGGTGCCGAGGCCATCCTGGTTGCGCGCATCGATCAGGAGCGTATCAGTCCCAGCGCCGAGGTCGATCAGCGTCGTGCCGAAGAAATCCGAATCGTCAATCTGGACTCCATCGACGCCCGCTCCGGTGGAAATCGTCAACGCGCCGCCGACGCGCGTGCGCAGGATGTCGTAGAGGTCGTTGCCGAGCCCGGACTTGATCGACAGCGCTCCGCCAATCTTGACCGGCTGGTTCTGAGTCGTCCCGAAGTTGATGCGGGCCACCCCGGTCGCACCCGTACTGATGCCCACGTTCTTGCCGACCGTCAGATTGTCGAGGAACACACCCGCGCCGGCCGTGGCCACGACATTCAAGCTGCGGCCAATCGCCCCGCCGCCGGTCGTGAATCCAAACGAGACGTTGCCATCGCCCGTCTTGAGGTTGGTGAAGTAGTTCCCGCCGATCTGCGACGGGCCATAGTGGTCGAAGGACTCGAACCCACTCGTACCGGTGCCTGTGAAGTTGCCGCCAATCGTCAGGTCGGTCGTGCGGACGAAGTCGTCGTTGGTCGCACTGGACGCACCGAGGTTGGCCGTCATATTGCCGCCGACGCGGAGTCGCGCGGCCACGGTGGAAAAGTTGAATTGATCGTCGCCGGTACCGCCAACGAAAGTCAGGTTCTTACCGACCGTGACTTCGTTCCCGGCCGTCACGCCAGTCACCGTGTTCGTGCCGTTGCCGAGCAACAGGTCGAAGTTCGCACCGACGACCACCTGGCCGTCCGCGGCGAGATTAACGGTGTCATTGCCCGTCGTTCCGAGGATCTTGAGGTAGTCGCCGATCGTGCCGCCGCGAACATTGACCGTGTTGTTCCCCTTGCCGAGCGCGAGGTTCACGTAACTGCCGATGCTTGCCCCGCTCGGGATCGCGACCGAATCGTCGCCGCCGAGCGGGTGGCCGGTGACCTTCAGATAGCCGTTCAGAACCGTCGTCTGATCGAGTGTGACCTGGGTTGAGACGACCGCACCCGAGACCGTGACGTTGTTGAGAGTCGTGTTTGGCTGAATCGTCAGAGAATAGGTGGTCGCCTGGCCGGCCTTGACCACGAGGTTCTTGATCGGCTGATTGACGGCCGTGTTGAAGAACTCGACGGCGTTGTTCTGAACGGTGAAATAGCCCGGCACGCCGAACCCGTTCGGGGCGATTGTGATGTTGTCTCCGGTCGCGGCCGTGACCGTCAGTGTGCCAGCCGAGTAGACCGGCGTGGCCGGGGTCAAGCGAGATTCGAGGGGAACGAGGTTGAGGCAAGCACGGCGCATGAGGGTCTCCGGGATGCGAGTGTGAACGGGGTAATGCGATCAGCGTAGCAATTCGGGTGCGAAGTGGCGTCGCCGCAAGGATTTCGGGCAATTTCCTTTCAGATATCGATGTCGAAATCGTTCGAGTTGTGATACAGTCCACTTCTCGCAATCCCCCATCCCGAGCCTGCGATGCCCTTCTCGATTCAATGTCCCGGCTGCAATCAGCGGCTGAAGGCGGGCGACCACCTCGCCGGTCGCCGATTGCCGTGCCCGAAGTGTCGGCAGGAACTTCAGGTTCCGGAACTCCTGGCCGAAGACGCGGCTGCGGCGTTGTTGCTTCAAGAAGACGCGGGCGACTCGCCGCCGAAGGCCAGTCCGGAATTCACGGCCCCGGTCTTCCAACCGGCGGCGCCAAGGCCCTCGACCGTCCCGGTCCGCACACTGCCCCCGCTCAAGTCGAATGAGCCGCCCGCCTGGCTGAGGCACCTGCACTGGGCCCTGATGCTCGCGTTGATCCCGCTCGCCGTCTTGTTGTTGCGCAAGGACACGAGCGAAGCGGACTTCATCCAACGGCTGGAAGACTCGCTCGACAACGCGCCGATCGAATCGCAAATCAAAGCGGAACGAGCCAAAGACCTGGACGACCTCATCTCGGCCTTGCCGAGAGAGCGCATCATCGGCGCGGCCCTCGGTCGAAATACCTATTGGCACTGGGGATTCGGCGCGCTGGCGGCCGGGCTCTATCTCGGCTTCTTCGTGTTGCTCGCGACCGGCGGCGTGGCCGACCCGCGTCACTTGATCGGCGTTGGACTGTTCACCGGCACGGTTGGCGTGTTCTTCCTGTTGGTCGTCCAGGCCCTGGCCGAATGGTCGCAGGGGCACCTCCCCTTCGGCCGTAGCATCCTGGTGATCTTCCTCTGGATCGGCAAGCTCATCGGCTTGTCGTATCGGGCCGCGCTCGATCCCGACAACGGGTTCCTCGTCAGCTTCCTGGGGTTCACGGCCGGCGTCGGGCTCTGCGAGGAACTGTGTAAAGCGGTCCCGGTCCTCTGGCACCAGAACCGCAATCCGGACGAAAGCTGGCGCGGGGCGTTCCTGTGGGGACTGGCATCCGGCGCGGGGTTCGGCATCGCGGAAGGCATCATGTATTCCGGGAGCATGTACAACGGCATCGCGGGATCGGGCCTGTACGTCGTCCGATTCGTTTCCTGTGTGGCGTTGCATGCGCTTTGGACCGGCTCCGTCGCCATCGCGGCCCATCAACGCCAGCACTGGCTACACGAATCCGAGCGCTGGCTCGATCTCGTCGCACCCGCGCTCGTCTACATCGCGGTTCCCATGGTCTTGCACGGGCTGTACGACACGTTGCTTAAGAAGGAATTGACCGGCCTGGCCTTGCTCGTCGCGCTAGCGAGCTTCGGCTATCTGGCCTTCCAAATCAGTCGCTTACACGGAGCCGACGACGAAGTCGCCAAGGACGAACTGCTCCGCGAGTATAAGAAGAGGCGCAAGGCGATGGCGTGACCGGAGGCCGGCATGAGCGCGATTTGCGGTTACGTTGGCACGGCCAGCCCGGCGATCCTCGACCAGATGCTCGATGCGGTTTCTTATCGCGGCGATCGGTCGGACACGGCGAACGCGCCAGGGATCGGGATCGGCTACCGCTTCTGGGCCGGGCGGCCGGGCAAGACCCAGGGGGTTCATCGCGACGGCTCGTCGCTCACCGCGATCTCCGGTTCGTTCGCCCCGCCGGTGAGTTCCCCGGCGGCCGAACTGGCGAGCGTTCTGGCGGACTCCGGCAAGCTGGCCACGCTCGATGGGAACTTTGGGGCGGCCCACTGGGACGGCAAACGCCTAACGATCCTGCGCGACCCGTTTGGCGTCCGCACCCTCTATTATGTTGAACATGCTGGCACCTTCTATTTCGCCAGCGAACTGAAACAAATTCTGGCCGTGCCCGGCTTCCCGGTCGAACTCGACCCGGTCGCCATCCACAAGTACCTGACTTTCTCGTTCGTACCGGGCGAAGCGGTACCCATCAAAGGAATACGCCGACTCTTGCCCGGTCGACTGGGCACCTTCGAGAACGGCCGGTTTTCAACCACCCCCTACTTCGAGCTTCGCGAAGCGATCGACCCGGCCCTCGAAGACAAACGATTGGCCGTCAAACTGATCCGATCGAAATGTCGACAGGCCGTCGCCAAGCGGCTGAACGCCGAGCCCGAAGTCGGACTGTTCCTGTCGGGCGGGCTCGATTCGTCCGGCGTCGGCGTCTGGCTCAAGCGGGCCGGCGCGAACGTGCGGGCCTTCAGCCTCGACTTCGGCAAGCACGGCGTCGAGAAGGAACAGGCCAAGACCGTTGCCGATCGACTTGGCTTCCCGTTGACCTACGTGCCGGTTGGCGGCGAGGATGTCGCTTCGATCCTGTCCGAGCTCGTGTGGAAACTCGATCTGCCGTTCGGCGACCCCGTGACGGGGCCGCAATACCTGCTCGCCCGGGCGGCCCGGCAGGCGGGCCTGACCTGCGTCTTCAACGGCGAGGGTGGGGACC
Source organism: Gemmataceae bacterium (assembly GCA_031363325.1). Lineage (GTDB taxonomy): Bacteria > Planctomycetota > Planctomycetia > Gemmatales > Gemmataceae > SIAJ01. The sequence continues at coordinate 6,135 of JANLUE010001087.1, read as the reverse complement.
AACTGTTCGGCGGCTGGACGAGCAAGCCGATGATCTCGGCCCAACTCTACGCGGGGCTGTACGGCGAAGATAGCCGCGAGCAACTGAACTTGAAGTCGTACCACCGCTTCTACGGACTCGAAGATCGCCTGTATTCGCCGGCGTTCCAGGAACAAATCGGCCCGCCAGGTACGCGACGCGCCTTGCTCGAACCCTACCTGCAGAGCGATTCGGCGACGACGTTCCTGAATCGAATCCGCCTCGCGGACATTTCGCTGAAAGGCTCGCAGAACATCCTGCCGCGCATGGATCGGACGTCGCAGTGCTGGGGCCTCGACGTGCGAACGCCGTTGTTCGACCGCGCCCTCGCCGAGGCGTCGTTTACTTTGCCGCCGAAAATGAAACTGAACGGCGCCTGCGAGAAGTACGTGTTGAAGTTGGCGCTGCAGAAGGCGCTGCCGCGCGAGATCGTCTGGCGGCGGAAGTTCGGCATGAGCGTGCCGATCACGGACTGGGCGCTCGGACCGCTGGCTCCGGTCCTGGCCGACTTGCTCGGCCTCGAGTCGTTGGCCCGTCGGGGCTTGTTCCGCCCCGAATTCGTCGCGGAACTCCGGGCCGGCCACGACGCGCCGAACGAACTGCGCCGCCGTCGTGTCGGCGAGAGACTCTGGACGCTCGCGATGCTCGAAGCTTGGCTGCGAGTATTCATCGACGGCAAGGGCAGGAAGCCCAACCAACTCTAGCTTCGCTCGACACTGAACTCCGGCATCTGAGCCGCAACCCCGACCCGACCGTCCTCGACCAGATTGGAAGCGGCCATGCGCAAGCTCACTTGGGCTTGACGTTCCCTCGGTTACTGCGGACGCTAATCAGGTGCGCCCCAGTTTCGCAGGACGCGGCATGACGACCTATTCTCCCGGGGCCGACGAGGCGACCCAGCTCGAGCGCGCCCGCGACGTGTTGCGGCACGAGGCCGAAGCGCTCGTCCACGTCGCCGAGCATCTCGACGAATCGTTCACCCGCGCCGTCGAACGACTCTGGGATTGCTCGCAAGCCGACGGCCGGGTCGGCGTCTCGGGAGTCGGCAAGTCGGCCGACATCGCCCAGAAACTCGTGGGCACGTTCAACTCGACAGGTACGCGGTCGTATCTGCTCGATGCGACGCGGGCCCTGCACGGCGATCTCGGCATGGTTCACGCGAACGATGCCGTCATCGTGATCTCGAACAGTGGCGAAAGCGAAGAGATCGTTCGCCTGTTGAAGCCGCTCAAGCGGATGTCGGCGGCCGTCATCGGGATCACCGGGAACAAGGCGAGCACGCTCGCACTCCAGGCGGATGCCTCGATCGTGTATCCGGCCGTCGCCGAGTCGCTGTTCAACCTGGCCCCGAGTACGAGTACGGTCGTCGCCATGTCGGTCGGGCACGCGTTGGCCCTCGCGCTGTGCGATCGCCGGGAATTCACCGACGCCGAGTTCGCCCGCTATCACCCGGCCGGCAGCCTCGGGTTCAAGTTGTCGCACGTCGAGGAACACATGCGGCGTGGCTCCGAGCTTCGGCTCGCGAAGGCGTCGGACAGCGTTCGCGATGTCTTCGCCCAGGCCCGTCATCGCGGCCGACGAACCGGGGCGGTCATGCTCGTTGACGAAGACGGCAAGCTCGCCGGACTCTTCACGGACTCGGACCTCGCCCGACTCTTCGAGCGCCGGGCCGACGAATGTTTCGATGGCCCCATCTCGGGCGTCATGACCAGTTCGCCGCTCACCATCGAAACCCATGCCCGCATGGACGAAGCGGTCGCCTTGATGACGGCCCACAAGATCAGCGAGTTGCCGGTGATCGACGCGGCCGGCCGACCCGTCGGCCTGCTCGATGTGACCGACCTGTTCGCCGCGGAAGTCGAAAGCGAGAGCGACGTGGAGCCCATTCCGGCCGACGGCTGGAACCGGCTCACGGCATGACGCGGCCAACGCTCGAACAGTTCCGCCGCATCGAGTTGCTCGTACTCGACGTGGACGGCGTGTTGACCGATGGCCGCGTGACCTACACGGCCACGGGCGACGAGATCAAGTCGTTTCACGTTCGCGATGGGTCGGGCCTAAAATACTGGCGTGAGTCCGGCAAGCGGATCGCGATCCTGTCGGGCCGAACGAGCCCGGCCGTTGTGCGCCGGGCGGCGGAACTCGGAATCGAAATCGTCGTCCAGGGGGCCAGCGACAAGTTGCCGGCCCTCCGGCGAATCCTGGCCGACGCGGGACTCGAGCCGGATCAGGCCTGCGCGATCGGCGACGATCTACCGGACTTGCCCGTGCTGCGACACTGTGGCATGGGCATCGCGGTGGCCGACGCGGTCGCCGAGTTGCAAGCGGTGGCGAATTATGTGACCAAGACCCCGGGCGGTCTCGGTGCCGTGCGCGAAGCGATCGAATGGCTAATGGTTGGCCAGGGAAATTGGGCTAGCGTGATTGAGTCGTTGTCGGTGTGAATTGGATTGGTTCCCCCTCTCCACTTCGGAGAGGGGGTGAGGTTTCGGCGCGCCTCGAAGACCTCACGCCCTCTCCGAAGCGGAGAGGTAGAGTCCGAATTGGAGCCGAATCATGTGGAGCCCGCGCCGGATCTTCTTGACGCTCGCCGGGCTCGTCTTCTTGGCGGGGGCCTATTTCGGCTATGCAAGGATGCTCGGCGGGTTCGATGGCCTTCCTCCGTTGCCGGCCCACTTCCGCTACGACCCGGCGGCCAAGCGCGAGATGGGGCCGATCGGTTCCACCAATAGTCTCGAGCAGAAATTCGAATTGGCGTTCGGCCTCGGATGCCCGGAACTCACCACGCAATATCCGATTCGTTTGTTCATGGAAGGGAAGGGAATCCTCGTTGCCGCCCAGGATTTCAAGATTCAGAAGGACACGGACCCACGACCGGGTTGGGTCTTGATGACGCCCCTCAGTCTGGCGATGATCGGCAAGAAGCGCGGGCCGGACGGGGTGCCCGAAATCAACACGATGTATTGCGACTTCGCGTTCCTGAAGTTCGACAAGCCGATCAAGGCCGTCGCCGACATGAGCGGCAGCAAGATCATTCAGGCCGAGTTGCACGCCGACCCGGAGGCGAAATCATTCGACGCCCGGCGAGGTCGCATACATGCGATCAATAATCGCCGGACGGTCGACCCGAACGACGACATCGACATGGAAACGCCCGGCCCCGTTTACTACGAAGCGAACCCGTCGGCCGGCAAACCGAACATCTACACGTTCACGGCCGTGCAGATGATTGACCACTTGAACTCCGACTTGCCGGCGCCGGACAAGTCGATTCCACGTCCGCCGACGGTTGCCGGGATCGGCCTCCGCATCTTCCTGACGCCCGAGGAAAAGACGCCGAAGACGCCCGCCAAGACCGACCCGAAGTTGCCGATCCCGCGCAAGGAACCGAAGCCCGGACTGAGCGGCGTGGACGTTGTCGAACTCGACAACACCGTGGCGATGCACCTGTGGACCGACGCCAATGCGTCGTTCGTCGCGCCCTCCGGGGAACTACCGCCGAAGAAAGAACCAAAGGCCGAGACCAAGAAGGTCGAGCCAAAGAAACTCGACCCGAAGGCCGGCCCGAAGAAAGATGCTCCGCCCGTCGTCGACAAACGGCTCTTGCAGATCAAGACCAACGGGCCGTTCCGCTACGACCTGCGATCCGAGTTGGCCCACTTCGAAAAGCCGGCCGTCTCCAAGCCGGGGATCCTTGAACAAGTGACCGTCACTCGGGCCGGCCGCACGACCGGCGAAGACTTGCTTCTTTGCGACTTCCTCGACGTGCAGTTCAACCGCAAGCCGCCGACGCCGTTGGCCAAAGATTCACCGCCAAAGGCCCCCGTCCCTAAGAAAGACGCGCCGCCGGCCGGCGATGGCGACCTCGAGATCAAGACGATCAAAGCCTGGGGCGAAACCGTGGTCGTGAACTCGGACTCGGAGAACATCTACGCCACGGGCGTCGAAATGACCCACGACAACGATGCCCATGTCACCATCCTCAAAGGCGACGCCAATCAACGCATGCGGGCCGTCAAAGATGGCAACTTGCTCGAAGGCCAGGAGCTGCATCTGTTCGGCGATGGCAAGGAAATCAGCCAGGCGCACGTACTCGGCGAAGGGTCGATTGGCTTTGGCGAAGTGGACCCGAAGACCGGGGCGTACTTGAAGACCGCCACCTGGACCGATCGGTTCCTGTACACGAAGGAAATCGAAAAGGACAAGCCGCCGCTCGACGTGTTGACGTTCATCGGCAAGGCGGGCGCGAAGGCCGTGTTCACCGATCGCACCACGCCCGAGGTCCAACGAATCGAGGCGCATCAATTGAAGGTTTGGTTGCTGGGCCAGGACAAGAACGCCAAGAAGGATCCGCCGAAGAAGGAAGTCGTCGTCAAAAAGGGCGAGCCGAAAGCCGATGCGACCAAGTCGGCGCGGCCGACGCGGCTCGAGGCGACCGGCGAAGTTCGCGGGCGATCGGCCGACGCGATCATCAAACAGGCCGACTACTTGAACGTGTGGTTCACGGACGTGGTGACGTTGATTAAGCCGCCCGAGGCGAAGAAGGGGCCAGTCACCGAGAAAGGGCCGTTGCCGCGCGTCGTCGATCCGCCGCCAGTCGTTGTCCCGATTGATCCGAAGGCACCGGTCGCCAAGAAAGAGGAACCCAAGGTCGAGCCGAAGAAGCCGCTCGTGATCGTCGCCAAGACGATTGAAACCTGGGTGAATCGCAGTCCGCAAAATCAAATGGAACTCGATCGGGCTCACGCGGAAGGGGATGTTGACATTCAACAAGACGCCGCTAAGGCCGGCGACCCGCCGACCCATGTGGCGGGCGCGACCGTGGACATGAAGGCGTTCGCCGACGGGAACCGTCTGCTCGTCACGGGCGACCAGACCGATCCGAAGGCCCCGAAGTGGGGCATGGTCAAAAACGACAAGCTAACCATGTTCGGATTCGACATCACGATCGACCAGCCGACGAACACCTCGCATGTTAATGGCGAAGGCAGCATGGAGATCCTGAGCGGCTCGACGCTCGAAGGAAAGAAGCTCGCGAAGCCCACGCCGATGACCGTTTACTGGAAACACAAGATGGACTTCCGCGGCTCGGACAAATTGATCGACTATCACGGGACCGTGCAGGCCTATCAGGAAAACAACCGTCTGAAGTGCGAGTGGATGCAGGTGCTGCTCGATCGCCCGGTGTACCTGAATCAGGCCCTGAAGACTTCCGAGCCAGTCGACCCGAAAGCCCCGCCGAAGAAGAAGGAGGACGACTCGCCCAAAGTGGACACGATCCTGGCGTATCACACCCCGCGCGACGAGGACGTGCCGAAACCCCGCGACGCCCAACCCGTCCTCGTGGTCGAGGAGACGCGCGAGAATGGCCGGATCGTAAAGTACCAGAGCATTCAGGCCCCCGATATTCAGTCCGTCAATTCGCCGAAGGCCGACAAGAAGGTCGAGCACGAAATGACGGCCACCTCGAGTTCGACCATGCCCGGCGTCGTGCGCATGTGGCAGGCCGGCTCGAAGGACGCGCTCGCCGACAACAAGATTGATGCGAAGAAAGACCCCAAGAAAGTCGACCCCAAGAAGAAGGGGGAACTTCGGGACGACGAGGAGATGAAGCTCACGGTCGTCCAGTTTGGCGACAAGATGAAGGCGACCGACTATCGCAAGCACGCCCGGTTCTACAAGGACATTCGCGCCGTTCACCTCGCGGCCGATCGGCCAACGATTCCCGTCGAACTTCGCGAGGGCCAAATCCCGGAAGGGGCCGTCTACCTCGAGTGCCGCGACACGCTCGAAGTGTTCGCGACCATGCAGAAGGAGTTGCGCGAGGGCAAGTTGGTCGACGTGCAATATCAGGAGATGATCGGCGTCGGAGCGGTCCGAGTTCGCAAACAGGGCCAGTTCTTCGGCGACGCCAACAAGGTGACGTACAGCGAACTCAAGGGCACGCTGACGTTTCACGGCACCGAGAAGAACCCGGCCGTCGTCTATGAACTGCGCGGCCAGGGCGTCCCGCCGAAGGAACACGTCGGCCGAATCGTGACTTACTACACGAAGTCGAAAACGATCAAAGTCGAAGACGCGACGCAGATCAAAAACTGAGCGCGAGGTGGCGGCGGA
>JANLUE010001036.1:0-1186 GCA_031363325.1 Gemmataceae bacterium | reverse complement strand
AACTCGCTGGCGCGCTCTCCGTTGGCACTTGCGCGAGGCGCAACAGATCGAGGACATTCACGCCGCCGGACGTTGTCGACTCGTTCGCTGGAATGAACGCATCGACCGATGTCGATTCGTCGATGCTTGCCGAGGGCAGTGGCGAGGTTCGCCATTCGGGCCGGGGCACGAACGCGAGCGGCGTGAACAGCAAGATTGCGCCAACGGCCAACATCAGTGGCCCACATGCGACCGCCGGGTCGCGGCGGCGCGACAGGACGAGTCCGCCGAGCGCCGGCAGGGCGATTTGAAGAGCGAGTACGAACAGGATCAAGCCGATGGCGGTCACGCTTGGCCCTCCTGAAGCAGGCCTTCGACGACGGCCCGTTCTTTGGCCGTCAGTTTGCGGCCATCGAACAGGCGAACGAACAGTTGTTCCCGCGAGCCGCGAAACACGCGGCTCACGAGGTCCGTGAGCAATCGACCCGACACGTCCTCGTGCGTCCGGCACGGGACATAGCGGAACGGCCGATCGTCGGTCGTGGGGTCGAGGAAGCCTTTGTCGTGCAGGGCTCGCACGAGGTTGGCGACGGTCGGATACGTCAAGTCGCGACCGTTCTCGGCGAGTCGAGCGCGGGCGTCGGCCGCGGTCTGTTCGCCGCCGGCCCAGAAAACGTGCATCACTTCCAGTTCACGCTCGGTCAGGTCTTTCGCCGCGGGACGAGCCATCGGCCGGCCCTCCTTCCATGAAGAGCGAATTCGGGGAACCAAATTTGAAAAACCAAATACCGCGGAGTTGGCGGTCGGTCAAGGCGAGATTGGCATTACAACAAAAAGAAACTCACCGGAGTCTCGCGATGATCCGCGGCCTGCACGCCATGTTCTATTCGTCCGAAGCCGACGCCCTCCGGGCGTTCCTGCGCGACAAACTCGGCTTCAAGGGGTCGGACGTCGGCGGTGGCTGGCTGATCTTCGACATGCCCGAGGCCGATCTCGGTTGCCATCCGGCCGACCACGACGAAGGTGCCCCATCCGGCTCGAACAACATTTCGTTCTATTGCGATGACGTGCACGCCACGGTCGCCGAGCTGACCGCCAAGGGGGTCGAATTCACGGGCCCGGTCGTCGATCGCGGCTATGGGTTGGTGACGCATTTCAGGGTGCCGGGCGGTTTCGAGGTGACGTCGAGGGTGACCCGGTTGACTTC
>JANLUE010000980.1:0-2456 GCA_031363325.1 Gemmataceae bacterium | reverse complement strand
CGGGGCCGAGTGGCTACCTGGAAAACCTGGCCGTGCTCGATGCCATTCGCTCGCCCATTCCTTGGCAGGCACCGTCGGCGACTCGCATCGATCCGCGCAAGAATCCGTTGGTACCGCCGCCGAAGAACATCCACTCGATTGCGTTCTTCGCCGCCCGCCGCGATCGCTTCGACGATTCCGAGCAATCGCGAATCCTTGGAAAATTCGAAAAACTCCTGACGGCACCGATCGACGATTCGGGCGAACTGCAAACGTGGTTGCCCGCCGATCCGATGACCCCGACCGTCCTGGCGGGCTTGGACGCGGAAGGTAAGATCGCGACTTGGATGGGCAAGGCAAACGATTCCGCCGGTCGACCGAGCCGATACTATGCGTACGCCGGCGACCACTATAGTGGCACGCGAGTCAACGGATATCACTACTGCAATGGCTGTCACACCGGGCACACTTTCATTTCGGCCAGTGTACGCGAAAAAGTCCGGTGAATACGACGGCGCTCGGCTTCCACCTTCACGCCGGGATCGTCGTCGGCCTCGGGCAAGGTGCGGTTGTCGAGGGCCCGGTGCGGGATCTCATGATTGCAGTGACCCGGTCGTCTAGCATCCACGCTGCGGTCCCGGCGTCCTAAATCAATTCCATGACCATCTCGCTCCCCGAACTTTCGCTCGTCGTCCTCGTGGGGCCGTCCGGGTCCGGGAAGTCCACGTTCGCACGGCGGTTCTTCAAGCCGACCGAGATTCTCTCGTCCGATCATTTCCGGGCCATGATCGCGGACGATGAGGGGGAGCAAACGGTCACGCCGGCCGCATTCGAGCTGTTGCACCTCACGTGCGCCAAGCGGCTCGCGCTCGGGCGACTCACCGTGATCGACGCGACCAACGTTCAGGTCGATGCCCGCAAGCAGTGCCTCGAAGTGGCCCGGCGGTATCACGTGCCGGCCGTCACGCTCGTGTTCGACTTGCCGACCGACGTGTGCATCGAACGCAACGAGAATCGAACCGAACGACACGTGCCGGCTAAGATCGTGAAGGGCCATGCCGACGCCCTGCGCCGATCGTTTCGCCGCATCAAGGACGAGGGGTTTCGCCACGTTTTCGTGTTGAAATCGGCGGAAGAAGTCGCGTCGGCCACGATCGTGCGCGAGCAGTTGCGGGTCAATCGCAAGCACGAGGCTGGGCCGTTCGACCTGATCGGCGATGTGCACGGTTGCCTGGACGAACTGCGGGAATTGTTCGAGAAACTTGGCTACGCCATTGCCGATGCAATCGATGCCGATGGTCGGCCGACCTTCGCGATCGCGCCCCCAGAGGGTCGCAAGGCGATCTTCGTGGGCGACCTGGTCGATCGCGGGCCGGACACGCCGGGTGTGTTGCGGATCGTGATGCGCATGGTCGAAGCGGGCACGGCCCTGTGTGTGCGCGGAAACCACGACGACAAGTTGGCCCGCAAACTGAACGGTCGCGAAGTGAACATCTCGCACGGACTCGGCGCGTCGTTGGAGCAAATCGGCCGTGAGCCGCCCGAGTTCACTGAACGCCTGCGGGTGTTTCTCGATGGCCTGCCGTCGCACTACGTGCTCGATGGCGGCAAGCTCGTGGTCGCCCATGCCGGCCTGAAGGAATCGCTGCAGGGTCGGGTGTCCGAACGCGTTCGTGCGTTCGCCCTGTACGGCGAAACGACCGGCGAGAGCGATGAATTTGGTTTGCCGGTTCGCTTGAACTGGGCGGCCGACTATCGCGGTCGGGCGGCCGTCGTGTACGGACACACGCCGACGCTTCAGCCCGACTGGGTCAACAAGACGATCTGCATCGATACGGGCTGCGTGTTCGGCGGCAGTCTGACGGCCCTTCGCTATCCCGGCGCGGAACTCGTCTCGGTCCCCGCCCGCAAGCAATACGCCGAGCCGAAGCGACCGCTGTTGCCGCCAGCGCCGGCTCCGGTCCCGGAAGTGACGCAGCATCTGGCCGACGACCTGCTCGACTTGGCGGACGTGACGGGCAAGCGGGCGATCGAGACGCGCCTGATGAAGAACATCCCGATCCGGGAAGGGAACGCGTCGGCCGCGCTCGAAGCGATGAGCCGCTTCGCCGCGAACCCGCGCTGGCTCGTGTATTTGCCCCCGACCATGGCCCCCTGTGAAGCCACCACGTCCGGTGAGTTCCTGGAACACCCGCGTGAGGCGTTCGCGTACTTCGCCAAGGAAGGCGTGAGCCGCGTCGTGTGCCAGCAGAAGCACATGGGCTCGCGGGCCGTGGTCGTGATCGGCCGCGACGAGGCCGCCATTCTGAAGCGATTCGGAATCGCGGGCGAGGGCTTCGGCATCTGCCTGACGCGCACGGGCCGACGCTTCTTCGACGATGCGGCGACGGAGCAGGCGTTCCTCGATGTGGTTCGGCGTGCGATCGACGGGGCTGGCTGGTGGGAACGATTCGCGTCCGATTGGTTCGTGCTCGATG
>JANLUE010000952.1:0-4136 GCA_031363325.1 Gemmataceae bacterium | reverse complement strand
TTGAACGGGTTCTTCGTTGCATTTGTTTTCAAACTTGTTGGTAATTTCGGACTGTTTGTAAACTTGGGCCACGAACCAGCCGAGTTATTTCGCAGTGACGATTGGAAGCGTCAGTCCGGGCTGGTCCTGGTACTTGCCCTTCTTGTCGGCATAGCTGATGCGGCACGGGGCGGCCGCCCGGAAGAACAGCAGTTGGGCCACGCCTTCGTTCGCATACAGCTTGGCCGGAAGCGGGGTCGTGTTGCTGATTTCAAGCGTCACCCGGCCACGCCATTCCGGCTCAAGGGGGGTCACGTTCACGATCAATCCGCACCGGGCGAGCGTGCTCTTGCCCACGCACACGACCAGAACGTCGCGGGGAATTTCGATGTACTCGACCGTCTCGGCCAAGACGAAGCTGTTCGGCGGGATCAGGCAGAAGTCGTCTTCGACTTCGACAAACGAACGCGGATCGAATTGCTTCGGGTCGACGACCGCGCCCCAGACGTTCGTGAACACCTTGAACTTGCGGTCGAGTCGCACGTCGTACCCGTAGCTTGTGACGCCGTAGGAAATGACGCCGGGCCGCGACAGGTTCGGCGCGAACGGGACGATCTTCACGTCCCGCTCGATCATCCAGTCGGGGAGCAAGCCACTCGGTTCCATGTGCTTCTGTGGTCAGGGATCAAGGGTCAGGAGTCAGAGATCGGACCTCCGGCCTCAGAGTCAATACCAAGACTCGGATGGGTAACCCTGACTCCCGGCCCCGCGAATGTCCGACACCCCGACCGAACCGCAACCGACGAACCTCGCGACGGCCGCCCAGTGGATTATCCTCCTGGCGGGCGGGCTCTACCTGCTGCGCGAACTCGGGGACATCCTCAAGCCGGTTTTCCTGGCCGTGTTGGTCGCATACGTCGTCTTACCGGTCCATTTTTGGGTGAAGAAAGGGATCCCCGGTCGGCTCGCGCTCGTCGCGTCGGCGTTGCTTTCGCTCGGCGTCCTCTTTCTCGTGACGGCACTCGTGCAATCGAGCGTTCGCACCTTGGCGGCCGAAGTGCCGCACCTGGCCGAGGAATCGCAACGGGAGATTCGCCGCTTCCAGGACGAATACGCCGAGCGTTACCCGGCCACGTGGAAGGCGATCAGCGACCTCGCGTTCCCGGCCCGGGGCGGCGATGCCCCGGTTCGCGACTTCACAACCCGCATGTTGAGCCTGGCGGCCGACACGGTTTCGACCGGTGCCGTGGTCGGGCTTTACCTGATGTTCCTGCTCGTCGAAGCGGCCCGGTTCCCGGACAAGGTGCGGAAGGCGTTCACGGAGCCGCGGGCCGAACGCATCCTCCTCACCATAGCTGGAATCAACAAGGGAATCGCCGACTACCTCTCGGCGAAAGTGCGCGCGAGCCTGATCCTGGCCGGGCCCGTGTTCGTGATCCTGTTCGTCTTCCGAACACCCCTCTCGCTGATCTGGGCGGTCCTCACGTTCTTCTGCAACTTCGTGCCCTACGTCGGATCGCTGGTCGGCTACTCGCTGCCGGTGCTCTATGTCGCGGTCACGTTCGGTATTGGTTGGGAGGCGATTACGATTGCGATCTTGCTCCTGGCGATCCACGTCGTGTCGGCCACGGTGATCGAACCGAAGGTGATTGGCCGAGCGGTTGGCGTCAGCCCCATCGTGATCCTGCTGTCGCTCGCGTTCTGGGGTTATTGCTGGGGCCTGACCGGAATGCTCCTGGCCGTCCCGCTCACAGTGATGGCCAAGATCATCTGCGCCCACATCGAGACGACCCGGCCGTTGGCGAAACTCGTCTCCGAAGAATGACGATCCTTCGCCAATCGTGTCCAGGTCGCAGAGCATTCATTTCAGCGGCCGTCACGCGGCGGGCGCATATGCTGAACTCGCCAAACCTCTTCCAGAGTTCGTCGCATGAACGCAACCACCTTCGATCGCCGGAGCGTCCTCCAATCACTCGGGGCCGGGGCCCTGGCGGCGGTCGCCTACAGTTCGGCGAGCGCCGATGGGCCGGCCGTCAAGGGGCGGCTCAAGCAGTCCGTTTGCCGTTGGTGCTACGGCAAGATGGACCTCGAGAAACTCGCCACCGAGGCCAAGAACATCGGCTACCAGTCGATCGAACTGCTCGTGCCGAAGGAATTCCCGACGGTGAAGGCCGTGGGCCTGACGTGCGCGATCCTCGGCGGGGCGTCGATCGCCGACGGGCTGAATCGCAAGGAAAACCACGAGTCGCTCGAGAAACACCTGCGCGAGTACATCGACTTCGCGGCCAAGGAAGGCATTCCGAGCGTGATCTGCATGTCCGGCAACCGCAAGGGCATGCCGGACGACGTGGGGCTGGAAAACTGCGTCACCGGTGTGAAGCGGGTCGTCGGCTATGCCGAGGAAAAGAAAGTCACGCTGATCATGGAAGGGCTGAACAGCAAGGTGGACCACAAGGACTACATGTACGACAAGACGGCCTGGGGCGTGGAGTTGGCGAAGCGCGTCGGGTCGGAGCGGTTCAAGCTCCTGTACGACATCTATCACATGCAGATTATGGAAGGCGATGTGATCCGGACGATCAAGGAAAACCACAAATACATCGGGCACTATCACACGGGTGGCAACCCCGGCCGGCACGAGATCGACGACACGCAGGAACTCAATTACGCCGCCATCTCGAAGGCGATCGTCGATACGGGGTTTAAGGGCTTCCTGGCCCAGGAATTCATCCCGGTTCGCGAACCAGTGGCCTCGCTGGGACAGGCGTTCAAGACCTGCGACGTGTGATCTTCGAACGGTCAACGAGAATGGCGACCCCCGACGGGAGGGGTCGCCATTCAATTGTTCAAAACAAGTTACTTCTTGCTCATCTCGTATTCCTCGATGCACTTTTTCGGGTTCGCGTTGAATTCGTCGCGGCAGCCCGAGCAACATACGTAGTACGTCTTGCCCTCGTACGAGACGGCCATCGTGCCCAGCCCGCCGGTCACGACGCACTCGTTCTTCTTGCCGCCGGCCAGCGAGGCCCCTTCCTTCGTGTAGCTCACGTCCGCCAACTTGCTGTTGATCCCGGCCCCACCTTTTTGCAGGGCGACCGAGTACACGAACCGAGCCCCCTCGTTGTTGGTGCTCATTTCAATCGTGTACTTGTCCTTGGACTTCGCGTCTTCACGAGTCAGGGTCAGGCGCTTTGACTTGATCTCGCCGAGATAGACGGCGTCCTGCGTGCCTTCCTTGACGGTGAGTTGATACTTCTTCTTGTCCGGCAAATAGGTGAGCCGGCCTTCGGAGAACTGCTTGCCGCCGGTGACTTTGACCTTCAGGGCCGGCGCGTCGCCCTTCAAGTCCCAGCCCCATTCGGCCGATTCCTTCCAGTCCTTGCCAGCCTTGGCCTGACCATTGCCCTTCCACTGGCCGACGAATTCGTTGAACGACTTCAACGCTTCCTTCACGGGGTCGGCCTTCTCGTCGGCCGGAACGGCGGAAGCAAGTAGTCCAACCAAGGCGAGCGACGCGAGACGGATTTTCATTCGGTGGCCCCTGGGGGATTCGTTGCGAGTTTCGACGCCGGCCCCTGGCCGCGCGTTCCGGTCATTTCCCGCAAGCATACTACACCCATTGTTCCGGTAGGAGCCAAACCAGCTTGCCGCCGCCTTTCTCCGGCACGTCGCCGTTGATCCGCACCAGCGCCACGCCTGCCTTCTCCAAAGCGATGTTCGCCTTGCGCTCGCCGATCAACCAGCCGGCGAATTCGTTCAGGTCGGGTCGATGGCCGACGAGCCCGACGGTCGGGGCTGGCTCGGCCGCGATCCGCTTGGCTAACTTGCGACAACCCCCCTCGGGGGCGAGTTCCTTGCACTCGACGACCGCGTCGCCGGTCAGGCCCCAGGCGGCGTACAGCGGCTCGGCCGTCTGCCGAGCGCGAATGAGCGGGCTCATGAACAAACGAACAATGTGGGCCCCGCGGTTCGGAAGGGCCGTCGCCAATCGGGCGGCTTGTTCGCGGCCCTTGTCCGTCAGGGGACGGTCGGCGTCGTTCATTTCGCCGCGTTCAACCGCTTCAGCGTGGCGGATCAAATAGATGTCCATTGCGGTGCTCGTCGAGTTGGAGAGTTGAATCGGTCCAGTTGTCATACGGAAGTTGGCCAGGTCGCTG
>JANLUE010000949.1:0-3736 GCA_031363325.1 Gemmataceae bacterium | reverse complement strand
CTTCCATTTCACTTCTTGTTCCGAGAAGTGTTTTTGCAATTCGTCCGTATCGAATCGGCAGACTTCCTGGCCTTTGGTGACCGCCGTCCCTTCCGGGATAATGCTGACCAGTTTGCTCTTTTCGCCCTCAATGTCGCACCGAACGGTCACCGACTTGATGCTGTCGAGTTCGCCGCGTTCGATCACGCTCACCGGCAAGTCGCCACGCAAGACCGGGGCGGTCAGAACATCGACCGAAACCCCGCCCGATCGCGAGTAGTAAGCGATCGACGCAACCACAGCAATTCCACCGAGCCCGGCGAGCCAATAGCGGCGCGACGAACGCGACTTACTTGGCCGGGTTGGCGATTCGGGCGGCAGGAGCGCCGGCTGGGCCGACGGCAACGGCTGGTGGAAGCCCGCGATCGGCGGCGAAAGGAACGAAGGGGTCAGGTCGGCGTTCATCAATCGGGTATCCGCGCGGATCGAGACGGAGTGCTTCGAGGTCGAGTAGTAATTGTACCCGAAGTTGCTCGAAGTTAATGTAACCAGCCGCCAGGGCGTTGCGGGCGGCCAACAAGGAGTTCAGTGCATTCAGAATGTTCAGCGTCGTCGTATCGGAGGCACCGCGTGGCTGGAGAATCTGTTGCCGGGACGCCTCCAACTGTCGAGCGGCCGAGACGACGTTCAAACGGGCAATCTCGAAATTGACCCGCTGGACCTCGAGCGACCTGAAGTCATTACGAACGGCCTGCTCGATTTGATCGGACAGGAGCATGTAACTTCGTCGCGACTGTTGATACAAGATCTGGCTGGCCCGGTAGGCGTTCCGTTCGGCCTGCCGGTTCAACGGGCCATCGATTTGCACGCCTACCCGGAATCGACTCGCGTCGGCCGCGAAGTCGAAGGCGTTCTTCGGGTCGGACGCCGTGCCGACGCGAGCGTCGGCCACCAGATTCAATTCGCCACGCAACGCGTTCGCGGCCACTTCCATCTTCCGCCAGGCGTCGGTCACGCTCGCCTGAGCCGTCGCGAGATCGAGCCGATTCGTTTTCGCGAAGGTCAGCCCATCCAACTCGTTCCAGGTGATCTCGGGAAGTTCGATTCGATTGATCCGAATCTGCGTTTGGACGGCGATGACCTGATCGGTCAGGGTGAGCAACTTCCGCGTGAGCGAAACGAGAGCCTCCCAACTCGCCTTCCGATTGCCTTCCCCGAGTCCGCCAAGTTCGGTCGCGACGCCGGACTTGATCTTGGCGAAGTCGGTCGCGGCCTCCGGGTACGTTTCGCGGAACTGGGCGTAGGCCGTCCGGGCCCGTTTGCCATGATCGGTGTCCGCGTCCGGCAGGTTCAGCCCCCAGTCGTCCAGTTCGCCCGCGACGGCCCGTTCAAAGGGCTCGACCTTCGCCGCCAATTCGATGAACTCGCCGAATTGTTTGCGCAGATCGACGAGCGTGGGGGCGGCGTCGATATCGCGATTGCGCGCCTTCTGAAAGGCTTCGAGTACATCGCGATACGCTTCGAGCTTCGGCTCGACGAGCACGAAGGGGCTCAGGGCCGTGTCGTCGAGAATGACCGGGATTCGCGGCGGCAGGCCGAGCACGATCTTGAACTGATCGAGCGAGGTCTGCAACGAAGCCTCCCCCTGGGTCAAATTCAGGCGGGCCTGCTGAAACGACTGGAACGCCTGATCGACTTCGACGATCGACTTCTTGCCGCCACGGAACAGTTCTTCGTGCAGGCGCAGGTTCTGCTCCTGGCCGACGCGAAACGCCTCGAAATTGCGAATCGTCTGTACTTGCAGCAACAGTTGCAGGTAGCCGCTATCGAGCGTCGTCACCGAGGCCCAGAACTGTTTGCGGAAGCGATAGAACTCGCGGGCCTCGTAAAGCACGTCGCGCTCGGCCTGGGTGAGTTGTTCGAGCCGAACTCGCCGACCCGCGTTGCGAAGCAACGGTTGGACGAAGTTGGCGACGAACGAACTACTGACGGCCGTCCGGCCCGAGCCGAGATATTCGATCACGAAACTGTTGGCGAAATCGACGGCCAGTTGCCCGCCCGCGGCGAAGGCCCGTTGGAAGCCGACGTTCGAGGTCGTGTCGAGCGTGCTCGTCTCGTTCGGCGTGCCACCGGCGGCCGACGTGTAGTTGGTCGCGTTGCGGCCGAACCAGCGGGTCTGGAACTCGAAGCGATTGAGCGTGAGAGCCAGCGCCACAGTGTAAAGTCGTTCGAGTCGAGTCTGATACTCGCGACTGTGCAGGAGGGCGAGTTCGAAGGATGCGTTCGCGTCGAGCTTCAACTTGCCATCTGTTCCGAGTGGCAGACCGGCTTCCCAGTCGGGCGGTTCGATCCAATCGATCTCGCCGTGCCGGTGCCAGTGTGCCCCGTGCATGCCATTGGGCCGGTCCATGTAGGCGGCCGCGACTTCGTCGTCCGGGGGCTTCGGCGGTTTGTCGGGGAGCGTTGGGTCGGCGAGCCGCGAAGTTGAGTCCGGTTCGAGATGCAATCGTTCCGTGGCGAAGCCGGCGGCCCCGGCCCGATTCGCGACGATCGGGTACGTCTCGCGATCGGCCGCGTTGCGGTAGTGCGCCCGCGTGCATCCATTGAGGAGCGCGGCCAGCAACAGGAAACCAGCGACCCGCATGAAACCCCCGGCGCGCGGGCCTCGGCCGTCCCCCGACAGCACCTCGCCCGGCGACCGGGAGATACCCGGAGCACTGGGCGGAATCAAGGGCTGAGCGGGTTCGGAACGTGGTGCGAAGGGGAGGATGGAGGGGTTTGGGGGCGGCATCGCGCGTTCGGCGGGCCGAGCAACCAAGCTCGGAATCGGGCGAACCATCCAGCCCGACGGGCCGAACGCGCCGGCACCACGTTTGAGCCAGATCTCGACGGCCTTGAGTTGAATCCGTTCGTCCCTGGAATGCAGCAAGTCGCGCTGCACGTTGAGTGACTCGGCGCAGAGTTCTTCGAACTGGCGTTCTCGGGCAACGCGATAGGCGTCGGCCCAGCGTTCGCCAAATCGAGTGGGCACTGTTGAACCGTCGAGGTGCGGCGATGGACGCGTTCGGCAACGTCTTTCCAAGGCCGGCCAGCGGCACGAAGTTCGGCGGCCACGTCCAGGAGATGGTCGAGAACTCGCGACACGACGAACCTCCGGAAGACAGCCGGTTGGCCGGTGCGGATTCGCCCGGCCGAAATGGGGAAGCGCGACGCGTCGCCATTCAAACCAGAGGGATAATGCCGCGCGCGTCCCTGTCAAGCTCGCGCCGCGCGGAATCCGCCAGATTGGGCGAAAAGATTTGGCGAGGACTGGTGTCACGACTCGGTCCGACCGCCCAGCAGCCGATCGTCGTCGGGAGAGTTTGCGGGCGATTTCGGAATTCGCTCCAAGGTCATCGTTTCGGCTCGCCAATCGCAAACAACCGTCCTTCGGTCAGCACGTACAGCGTGGCGTTCGCATACACTGGCGGAGCAACGACCATCGACCCCATGTCGCGTCGGGCGATCACCTTGTTCGTTTTGTCCAGGGCGAGGATCGTGACCACGGCATCTTCATCGGCAACTCGTCCCAGGTGTCGCACGCGAGTACTCGCTCGAGCAACACTTGAAGCCGACCGTAGTCGGCAATCCGTTCGATGCGCGCGACGACGTTGCGATTTGGGCGACCGAACTTGATCTCTCCAAGCTTCAGCACGGATTCACGCACTCCTCGAATACGCCCCTCATCGCGAATGGCCTGGTACGTCACGGAGTCGTA
>JANLUE010000934.1:0-6724 GCA_031363325.1 Gemmataceae bacterium | reverse complement strand
CCGCCCCCATCTCTTTCCGGAGGGCTTCGACTCGCGCGTGATGCGCCGCCCGCGCTCGGCCCCCTCCAACCTTCGCCTCGCGGCTAACGTCGGTTTATGACGGACTTCAACTCCCGCTTGTTTCCCCACGCCCGAGTGGCACAATGACCGGCATGGCCCCCCATCATGTCGCGCGGCTTCGGCTGGCTGCCCTGTGCGTTGCCGTGTTCGCGAGCTCCGCCTTCCTCGCGATGACGTGCCATCACGCACTCGACATTCTGCTGCTCGGCCGCTTCAATCGATACGCTCCCAACACGCTCGCCGCGTTTCTAGGATTGATGGCGGGGCCGGCCTTGCTCGTAGCGCCGATCGTCGGGCCAATGGCCGGTTCGCGCTGGAATCGGTTCCTCCTGATTGGTTCGCCCGTGGTACTGTTGTTGATCCTGATTGTCTTCTCGCTGGAGAAGCACGTGGCCTGGTTGAGCCTGGCGGGGCTCGCTTCGGTCACCGGTGTGTTTTTCGTCTCCGCGGTGTTCGGTTCGGTTTCGACGATCGCGCGAACGACGCAACTCGATCGAACCATGGTGATTTATGGGCTTGGTCTCGCGGCGATCTTCGCGTTTCCGTTGTCCTATCAGTACTTGGAATTCCAAGGACAAGCGGGTGAAAACACCTTGGTGATCGCAGTTGCATTGGCGGCCGCGCAATTGATCCTCGTGTACTTGGCGCGCTTCCCGATCGATTGGCCCACGGCCAATTCGAGGAGCCTGTTCCGTGCCTTCGTGTCCGGCATTCGCGCGACGCTCAATAATCGCTACACCGGGCCGGCCTACATTGGCCTCTGTTCATGGTTCGTGATTTTTTCAATCGCCATCGGTCCCGGGTTTCGCGTCGCACAGAGCGCGTCGCTGCAATATCAGAAGACGGACATCATCTCACTGTTTGTGACGGCCTTCATCATCGGCGCGCTCGTACCGGGCCTGTTTCGAAATGCCTTCCGCCAACATGGCTTCATTTTGATAGGCGCGACCTGTGTTTTTCCAGCCCTGTTTTGTGAGCCGCTCTATGCCACCGGATTCGTGGGTCCATTGCGACTGGGAGCGTTTGGATTGGGGATCAGCATCTGCCCGCTCATCAGTTGCTATTTGACCTGGGCACCGAGCCAGCGCGAAGGGATCGCGATTTCACTGTTGCTCGGGTCCTTCGCCACGCTGGCGCTCGCCGAAGTCGCCTTGATCGTGAACCTCGGGCCCAATGAAGTTGTCCCACGAATGGGAGATTATGCAGAGCCGCTCCGGGTGTTTGAATCGGTTGCGATCTTTGCCGCCGGTTTGTGGTTCTTCTGCGCGTTGTTCGCCCTCTTCCGCCCCGCCCTCGAACTCACGTTCGAGATCCTGATATGGCCCATCTATCGCATTTCAGCCGTTGGCCCGGGGGTGGCGCAACTGCCCGACCGGGGGCCTTGTCTCGTCATCGCCAATCACGCGGCGTGGCTCGATCCGTTGTTCGTCGCCAAAATTCTGCCCGCGCCGACATTGCCCATGATGACCAGCACGTTTTACGACCTGCCCATCATTTGGTTTCTCATGCGGATCATCGGGACGATTCGCGTGCCGAACAAGGCGTATCGACACGAAGCCCCCGAGTTGAAGGAAGCGGTGGAGGCGTTGAATCGCGGCGAGGCCGTCGTGTTGTTCCCCGAAGGATATCTGCGTCGCAAGGAAGAAATGCCGTTGCGGCGCTTTGGCCGGGGCGTCTGGCAAATCTTGCACGACCGACCGAACACGCCCGTGTACTGCTGTTGGATCGACGGCAACTGGGGCAGCTTTACGTCGTTCAAGAACGGCCCGCCGACCAAGAAGAAGCGGCTCGACTTCTGGCGGCGCATCCGCATCGGCGTTCGCCCGCCGATTCTCGTCGACCCCAAGTTGCTCGACGATCACCTGGCGACGCGAAACTTCTTGATGCGCGAAGTGGCGGCCGCCCGCGAGTACCTGGGGCTACCGCCGCTCGACTTACCGTCGGCCCCGGACGGAGACGAGGCATGATCGGCGTCTCGATCGCCAGCCCCCAGGAACTCGTGGAACTCGAGTACGCCCGGCTCAAGGATTGTGCTCGCGCCGTGCTGGTCGACGAGAACATCAAGGACGCGAAGATTAGCCTGGCGTTCGTGGACGATGCGACGATCGCCGGCTTGAACAAACGGTTCCTCGACCACGACGGCCCAACCGACGTGATCACGTTCCCACTGAGTGGCAGCGGCGCGAAGAAGCTCGAAGGCGAGGTCGTGATCGGCGTCGAGGTTGCCGAACGGGAAGCGAGCGAGCGCGGCCACCCGGTGAACACGGAATTGTGCCTGTACGTCATCCACGGATGCTTGCACCTGTGCGGATACGACGATCGCGACGCGAAGTCGGCCGCCGAGATGCGCCGTAAGGAACGCGAGTATTTGAAGCGACTGGACCTGCCCGATGTGGCGGACAGTTAGCCGAGCGCGCCTGCGGGTGCGGCAAGTTCAGCACCCGCGTCGGCGAAGGTGCGGTTCGGTCGAACTCCAAGTTTCCGTCCGCTTTGGGTTTGGAGGAAGCGCGGCCCACCCGACGCTCGTTCGTGATAGAATCTCCAATGGCCCCCGCCCGCCGAGTGCCAACCATGCGTCGAATCTTTTTCCTACTCCTGGCCCTTTCGATCGCCGGGTTCGCCGGTGCCCAGGACGCGCCGAAGGCCGACCCGAAGAAGGCCGATCCGAAAGACAAGAAGGTCGAGCCGAAAAAGGCCGAGTCGGACGAAGAGATTGACGTTCAGAAAACGACCGAGCGCATCGCCGAGAATGCTCAGAAGGCGAGCGATCGGCTCAAGGAAAAAGACCCGGGCACCGATACCCGCAAGCTTCAAGACGAGATCATCAAGGACCTCGACGCGTTGTTGAAGAAGGCCCAACAACCGCCGCCGATGAATCCAGACATGAATCCGATGATGCCTCCACCAATGGGAGGAATGCCGCCGCCACAAGGTGGCATGCCGCCGCCAAAAGGCTCGGGGAACAGCGGTCAGAAGCAACCCAACATGGGCGGTGGGTCGTCGGGACAACAATCGTCCGGTGGGCGGCGAGCACGTCGCGAGAGCAAAGAAAGTGGCGCTCGACCGATGGGCGGCATGCCCCCTGGTGGGAAAGACAACGAGCCAATGCCCGCGAAGCTCGACCCGATGGGCAAGCCTGCGAACGAAAAGCCGATGGGTTCGGGCGAGCCCGACAAGTTCGGCAAGGGGTCGCCGAAACGGCAGAACGAGAAACTCGCCGATTTGTACAAGGACGTGTGGGGTCAACTGCCCGACCGCATGCGTCAAGAGATGGACCTTTACTACCGCGAACAATTTATGCCCCGCTACGGCGAACTTCTCCGCCAGTACTACGCCGCTCTCGCCGAGCAACGCAAGAAGGGGGACGACAAATGAGTGAACGACTCGCTCCCCTCGCACGTCGCGACTTCCTTCGACGCGGCGGAGCCGCCGGGCTCGGCCTCGCGTTCGGCCTGCCGACCCACGCCAACCAGGGGGCCGACCGGCTCCCCGGCCCGGATGCCGACTACCGCGACTTCCTCACGCCGGACGCACTCCGTGCCATTGACCGTGGCCTCGCCTTCCTCGCGAACACGCAGCTCCGAGACGGTTCGTTCGGCGACTCGCCGACCTATCACGGCAACATCGCGGTCACGAGCCTCGCGGGCCTCGCGTTGCTCGCCGGCGGGCACACGCCGGGCCGCGGTCCCTACGGGCTCGCCGTCCAGCGTGCGCTCGACTTCGTGCTCGCCAAGGAACAACGCAATCCGCCGGGGTTCCTGAACAATTCACAAGGGATCAACACGCGTCAGGGGGCGATGTACAGCCACGGGTTCGGCGCGCTGTTCCTGGCCGAGACCTACGGCATGGTGGCCGACCGCAATTTGCAAGATCGCCTGAAGGCGACGATCGAACGGGCCGTGCAACTCATTCTGAATTCGCAGAACTCCGAAGGCGGTTGGCGCTACGAGCCCGTCAAGTCGTTCGCCGATTCGTCCGTGACGATCTGCCAGATCATGGCCCTGCGCGCCGCCCGCAACGTTGGCTTCTTCGTGCCGAAGGAGGCGGCCGACAAGTGCGTGAAGTACATCCGCTCGTGCCAAACGGTCGATGGTGGCTTCAGTTACTTCGCGGGCAATGGGCCGGCCGCGTTCCCGCGCTCGGCCGCCGGAGTCGTCGCACTCTTCTGTGCCGGAATCTACACCGGGCCGGAGATCAGTCGCGGCCTTACCTACCTGATGCGCAACAAGCCCGGCGAGGGCGCCGGCCCACGCGGGTTCATGCAGGATCAGCACTATTTTTACGGGCAATACTACGCGGCCCAGGCGATGTGGACGGCCGGCCCCAAGTATTGGAACGAATGGTTCCCGGCCATCCGCGACGAACTGTTGCGCTCGAACAAGTCGCGGAACGACGGGGCCTGGTCCGACCCGACCGTGTGCAATCACTACGCGACGGCGATGGCCTGCATCATCCTGCAGATTCCGAACAACTACCTGCCGATCCTCCAGAAATGAACCCGGCCGACGAACTGAGTCCGTACCTGATCGTGCGCGTCAACGGTGGCCGAGCCGAGTTCGCCCGCTGGCGCGTGCAGGACGGGGCCGACGCGCTGGCTCTGTTTCTGACGGCCGAGAACGCCGAAGCGTATGCGAAGGCCGCGCTCTCCGGCCCCGGCTGGCAAGTCGTGCGGCCGCCGCGAACATCGGTACTGGAAGTGTTGAAAGCGTGCCATGCAGCCGGCGTGACGTTCGCCGTCCTCGACCCGGACGGGGCGAAGGCGAAGCGAGTGTTCCCGATCGGCGAGATTCTCGCGGCCGTCGGGTTGTCCGGTTGATTTGCCGAGAGTCTCGTGCCGAACGCGCCGACTCGGTTCGTGATGGTCAAAGCCGCCGCGAAGATTGTCTGGACTGACGAACGCCGAGTAACGCTGGAAATCCTGATGAGCATCAAACGCGCCGGGGCCGACCTGATCCGGACGTACCAAGTTCGCGACGCGGCCGAATGGTTGAAGAGGGGATGAGTTCCAAAAACTCGCGGAGACTTCGACAATGGCCGAGATACTGCCCTGGATCATGATTGCGACTGGTCTCGCCGTGATCATATTACACTTCAATGTCTGGCGACTGCTGGACGAACAGAAACGACACAATCAGGCAACCGAAAAACTCTTGACGGAAATTCGAGATCGAACACACTGAGGCATCACGATGAACGACCTGACCCGTCGCGCCGCGCTGGGGGCGGCCGCGCTTGCGCTGGCTGGCTCGACGCCGGCGACTGCCGACGACAAGCGGCCCGAGTTCGACGAGAAAGAAGAACGCCGACGAATGGTCGAGTGCGGCTTTACCGAAGCCGAGGCGGATTGTTGGATTCAGATTCATCACCTGGGCGTCAAACTGTTCGCGCTGCCGAAGTTGCACCCCTCCGATGACCAGGAACTGGCGAACTCAATGCACGGGCTACAGGATCGGTTGTTGATCCGGCCGGCGTATCGCAAGTACAAGGAACTCAGCCGGGCGGCGAAGAAGTAGCGGTTGCCTACGATAGTGTTCTTCCCGTGGCTCAATCGCCGAGGTCGTTCGTGGGTGTGAAGTACGCGGTCCTGATCGGGGTCGACGCGAGCGACGAGTTGCCTTCGGCCCCCTTCGCCAGCGACGAGGTCCGGGCCTTCGCGGCTCGGCTCGAAGTGATCGGGTTCGCCAGGACGAATCAAACACTCCTGATCGGCCCGTCGGCCACGCGCTCGGCGGTCAAGTCGCGACTTCGCAAGGTCGGTCGCGAACTCGCGGCCGGCGACGAAGTCTGGTTCGTCTTCGCCGGGCCGAGCTTCGTCGAGGCTGGCCAAACCAATCTGGCATTCACTGATACGCAGGCCGACGACCGATCCGCCACGGCCGTCGCGCTTCGCGAGGCGATCGACACTTTGACCGTCGAAGCCGGCACGATCCGCGTTTTCCTCGATGGGCCAACGCTGTCGGAATTGCCGCCGAACGCCGTCGTCCTCATGGCGAACTCGCCGGGCGAATCGTCGCACGCGGGAGCCGGCCGGCGACTGTGGCTCCGGTTGATTGGCGATGCCCTTGCCGGCCTCGCACCGGCCGCGCTGATCGAAGGCCAACTGACGGCCGGTTCGCTTCACGCTTGGCTAACGAAAGAACTACCGCGTGCGATTCGCAAGGAGATCGCGACGCCGGGTTCGCAAACACCGCAACTGTTCGGCCGGGCCGACACAGTCCTGGCCGAGATCACCTCCTCCGAACCGGCGACGGCCCGGCTCGATCTCAAGCAACTCAAGCGTATCGTCTTTCGCGGCGAGGCCCGCACACGCGTCAAGGACCTTTCGGGTTTTCAGAAGAGCTTCAAGCTGCCCGAATCGGCCTCGCCCTCCTCGCAGAAATGGGCCTACCGACTCGCGGCCGATGATTTGAAATCGACCATCGAAGACACATACAACGCCTTGCGCGAACAACTCGGCTTCAAGCGCAAGGACCTCGAATCGTCGGTCGGGCCGGACGGCATCGGCTTCATTCGCGGGCCGAGCTTCGACTTCACCGTGAGCGTGAGCCTCGACCCGGACGACCCGACCGGCGTGATCTGGCGGCGCGAGGTGAGCCAGGTACGCGACCCGTCGGTCTTGCGGTCCGAAGGGTTCCGCCGCGTGTTTGGCGGCAAACTCGACACG
>JANLUE010000906.1:0-2697 GCA_031363325.1 Gemmataceae bacterium | reverse complement strand
TCCGCGTCGCGCTACCACCCAAACACGCCAACCGTAAGAGCGACGCGAAGAGACGGTTTTGAGCCCCCATCGGGCTATACCCAGTAAAGCACCGGACGAGCGCAGAACAGCGAAGCGGTTCGAGAGAGGCCGGGGTCGGAGCGACGCTGAACCTGGAACGACGAATCGGCGGAGTCCGTCGAATGAAGAGCAGAGCGAAAGGCGACTGTAGCCGTTGCGGCACGAGTTCGCCGTCTCGAGTGGCATTTCGTTTAGTCATTCGATTTTCGGGCTTCCTTCGTCATTGGTGGGTCATTCGGCATTCGTCATTTCAACTCGCCATCAGAGGACATAAACTACCTCCCGACCACTTCTCCCATCCAGGATCCGCAACATGTCGCGCCTTCGATTGACGCTGATGATTGGGCTCTTCTCTTCGCTTCCCGCCTTCGCCGTCGACCCGTCCGTCGCCAAGCCGCCGACGGCCAAGCCCGTGCCGCACAAGATCGAGCTGCACGGCGAGACGCTCACTGACGATTACTTCTGGCTGCGCGAAAAGAAGAACAAGGAAGTGATCGATTATCTCGACTCGGAGAATGCCTACACGGCCGCGGTCATGAAGCCGACCGAGGATCTCGAGAAGAAGCTCTACAAGGAAATGCTCGGCCGGATCAAGCAGACCGACCTGGCCGTGCCGTACCGCGATAAGGGCTACTGGTACTACACGCGAACGGAAGAAGGCAAGCAGTACAACGTGCACGCCCGCCGCAAGGGCACGATGGACGGCCCCGAGGAGGTGATGCTCGACGGCAACGAGCTGGCCAAGCCGCACAAGTTCTTCAGCATCGGGCCGACGCAGGTTTCCGACGACGGCAAGCTCCTCGCCTACGCCACCGATACGACGGGGTTCCGCGAATACTTCCTGTCGATCAAGGATTTGTCCACGGGCAAAGTGCTCGAGGAGAAGCTGGTTCAGTCGCTCGACTTCGAATGGTCGACCGACAACAAGACGCTCTTCTACGTGACCGAAGACGCGGCCAAGCGCGCCAACAAACTGTGGCGGCACACGCTCGGCGAGCCGAAGGACAAGGACACGCTCGTCTACGAAGAGAAGGACGAACTCTATCGACTCGGCGTCAGCAAATCGAAGGATGACAAGTTCCTGTTCCGCGGTTCGCGGAGTTCAACCACGACGGAGCAGTGGTACTTGCCCGCGGACAAGCCGAACGGCGAATGGAAGATCATCCTGCCCCGCGAGGAACGCCACGACTACACGGCCGACCATCGCGATGGCCTGTTCTACATTCGCACGAACCGGGCCGGCACCACCAACTTCAAGATCGTCACCTGCCCGATCGACAAGCCCGACCCGGCTAACTGGAAGGACTTCGTGCCGTACAACGCGGCGGTGTTCGTGAACAACATCAGTCTGTTCAAGGACTACGCCGTCATCGCGGAACGGGAGAAGGGCCTGTCGCACCTGCGGGTCATTCACTTCCTGACGAGCAAGGCGTATCGCATCGAACAGCCCGAGCCGGTGTACGACGTATTTGGATCGGCCAACCCGGAGTTTGACACGAAGAAACTCCGCTTCAGTTACACGTCGTTCGTCACGCCGATGTCGGTTTACGAATACGACCTCGAATCAAAGGATCGCAAACTGTTGAAGCGAACGGAAGTGCTCGGCGGCTACGACCCGGCGGGGTACGAATCGGATCGAATCGAGGCGACGGCAACGGATGGAACGAAGGTGCCGATCTCGCTCGTTTACAAGAAGGGCTTGAAGAAGGACGGGAAGGCCCCGCTTCTGCTGTATGGCTACGGTTCGTACGGCCTCACGATGCCGGTCAACTTCAATTCGTCGCGACTGAGCCTGCTCGATCGCGGCGTGGTCTACGCGCTCGCCCATATTCGCGGCGGCAGCGACATGGGCCGCGACTGGTACGAGACCGGCAAGATGCTCTCGAAGAAGAACACCTTCACGGACTTCATCGCCTGTGCCGATCATCTGGTCGCCGAGAAGTATTGCGACCGCAATCGCCTGGCGATCCAGGGGGGTAGCGCGGGCGGCTTGCTTGTCGGCGCGACGATCAACTTCCGACCCGACCTGTGCAAGGCGGCCATCCTGCAGGTTCCGTTCGTCGACGTGATCAACACGATGCTTGATGAGACGTTGCCGCTCACGGTGCAGGAGTTCCTCGAATGGGGCAACCCGAAGAACCGCAGCGAATACGAGTACATGAAATCGTACTGCCCCTATTCGAACCTCGCGAAGAAAGATTACCCGTCGATCCTCGTAACCACGTCGCTGAACGATAGCCAAGTGATGTACTGGGAGCCGACTAAGTACGTCGCCAAGCTGCGGACGTTGAAGACGGACAAGAACCCCCTGTTGTTCAAGTGCAACATGGCCGGCGGGCACGGCGGGGCCTCGGGCCGATACGACGCCTTGAAGGAGCAAGCGTTCATTACGGCGTTCATGCTCGACCAGATGGGAATCAAGGAGTAAATGACGAATGTCGAATGACCCACCAATGACGAAGGAATGCCGAATCAACTAAGGCCAAATGACGTTGCGAGCCGGAGCCTTATCGAAACATCGACGCGTTGTGAGTTCGTATCGCGGCCCTTCGGGCTGCCGTCGTTGGGCGGGCCATTGCCCAGGGCGTCGTCGGCTTCGCCGACTTGCCCTGGGCTGAACAATCCCAGGCCGTTGGC
>JANLUE010001459.1:0-2222 GCA_031363325.1 Gemmataceae bacterium | reverse complement strand
GGTTCTCACTGTGATTCGGGTTTAGAATTGGACATTTTGGGACAAACTTGTTCGCGGCGCAATCAATAGTCTATCTGAATCTGCGGAAAGGCCATGAAAACCTTCGTCCTGGCCGCGACGCTCGCCGACGATCGCGATGGCATGCTCGGGCCGGGCCTGGGGCTGATCGCCTTTCGCGACCGGCTCGCACTCGGCAATCTCGCGCCGGGCACTGTGATTGAAGTTCGCTTCACGAATGAGTTCATTGTGTTGGCCTCATCGCCCGTTCCGGATCACATCCTCCCGTACAACAGTCTTTTGTCCATCGCCCACCGAGGGAAGCGGCGTGCTCGACGCCCGGCTCCGCCGACTCGTCGACCCGAGCCTCGATCGAGTGGCGGCCGGGTTGGCGCGATCGGGACTCGGGGCCAATGCGCTCACGGTCGGTGGCTTCGTCCTTGGAGTTGGAGCGTGGGTCGGGTTGGCGTTCGAGGCGTACTGGTCGGCGCTCGGATTGATTGCCGCGAACCGGATCGTCGATGGGCTCGATGGGGCGGTCGCGCGGCGAACGCGAACCACGGACCAAGGTGGGTTCCTCGACATCACCCTCGACTTTTTCTTCTACGCCGGCGTGCCGTTCTTCTTCGCGGTCGGCCGGCCGAGCGACGCACTGCCGGCCGCGTACCTGGTGTTCAGTTTCGTCGGCACGGGCGCATCGTTTCTGGCTTATGCGTCGGTCGCGGCGAAGCGCGGGCAGGCGAGTGGGCCGAAAACGATTCCCTATCTTGGCGGGTTGACCGAGGGGACCGAGACGATTGCCGTATTCTTGGCAATTTGCGTTTGGCCGGAATACTTCCATTGGTTCGCCTGGGTGTTCGGCGGCCTATGCTGGCTGACAACGGGCACTCGAATCGCCGCGGGCGTCCGCGACTTCCGTGAGGTGCAATCATGATCGACCAACCCGAAATTCGACTCACCAAATTGGCGAAGCGTGCCGGCTGCGCGGCCAAGCACCCGCCCGGATTTTTGCTACCCCTCCTGGGCCTCTTACCAAAGATTACGGACCCCAACGTACTGGTCGGCAGCTCGACTGCGGACGATGCAGCCGTCTACAAGCTGTCGCCGGAGCTTGCGCTCGTACTCACGACGGACTTTTTCACGCCGATCGTCGATGGGGGGTACGATTTCGGCCGGGTGGCCGCCGCGAATTCGCTGTCCGATGTATACGCCATGGGCGGCAAGCCGACGGCGGCCCTGAGCATCGTCGGCTTCCCCGAGGGCCTGCCGGCCGCATTGCTCGGCGAAATCCTCCGCGGTGCCAACGACATCGCGGCCGAGGCGACTTGTCCGATCGTCGGCGGGCACACGATCAAGAGCGAGGAGCCGATCTTCGGCCTGGCGGTCGTCGGCACGATTCACCCGGACCGCGTTCGGGCCAACGCCGGCGCTCGACCTGGCGACGTGTTGATTCTGACTAAGCCAATCGGCCTCGGGATCATCACGACGGCCGCGAAGAACGACCAGGACTCACTCGGCGCGATCACGGACGCGATTCGCGTCATGTCGACGCTGAACCGCGCGGCGGCCGAGGCCGTCGACCCGTTCGGCGTGCACGCCTTAACTGACATCACGGGGTTCGGTCTGCTCGGCCACCTGCGAAACATGACCTCCGCGAGCCACGTGACGGCCCACATCCGTTTCGACCGCGTGCCAATCATCCCGGCCGCCCGGGAGTACGTTGCGGCGGGCCTCGCGCCCGGCGGCACCCGCGCGAACTGGTCGTTCCTCGCCGACTGGGTCGAGTACGATGCGGACATCACCAAGGACGAACAGTTTCTGTTGTGCGACGCCCAGACATCGGGGGGATTGCTCGCGGCAGTGCCCGCCAAGGACGCGGACGCCGTCGTCGCGGCGTTGCAAAAAGCGGGTACATTGGCCGCCGCGATCGTCGGCGAAATTGAAGCGACCGGCACGGGACGAATTCGCGTGACGCGCGGGTAGTGCGCTCGCCCTCAGTTCCCGCATTCGTCTGTCGTTTGGCTGTCCATGCCGATCGGCTTACGATGAAGGAGTCGTCCGGCGCGGTGGGCGTCCGTCACCATTGCGCTCGCGATCGAGCCGGACTGCGGCTTCGGACGCCCGCACGGCGACGGCCCGGAGTTCCGGGATATGCTTGCCGTCACCGCGACGCAGAATCCCCTTTCGCCCGGCAGCACCCAGCCGCGCGACGTTTTGAAGCGCCC
>JANLUE010000875.1:0-3407 GCA_031363325.1 Gemmataceae bacterium | reverse complement strand
GGTGCCGATGGTGATCGGCGCGACCAGTGCCGAAGACGAGCGACTCAAGAAGCTCGAAGACCCGCTGACGCCGCTCCCCGAAGGGTTCCTCTCGGCCGACGAACTCCTCGAAGTCTCGCTGCCGTACCGGGACGACGCCGGCGCGACGAAGACCTTCTTCCCGTTCCGCGGCATCCCGTACCCGTATCTCCGCTGGAACGAAGGGGCCGTCCGCGACCGCGTCGTCAAGGAAGGGGAGGTTCTTTGCCGCCAGGGCGACTTCGGCTCGACGGCGTTTCTGCTCGTGGCCGGCGCGTTCGATATTTGGGTTTCGCCACCCGCGCCAGTTGAAAAGGGCACAATCCTGGGGCGATTGCTGAAGTCCAAACCAAAGCCGGTCGAGCCGAACAAGATCGCGACGACGAAGGCGGGCCGCGACCTGATCCTCGGCGAGATGGCTTGTCTAACGAACACGGCCCGGACGGCCACGATCATCGCCGCGAGCGCGGGCCAAGTCCTCGAAATCACGCGGAACATGTTGACGATGCTTCAGCGGAACCGGGGTTCGCGCGAAATCCTCGACCGCGTCTATCGTGGCCGAGCCATCAATAACTGTCTGCAGACCGGTCGATTGTTCTCGAACCTGACCACCGACCAACGCCAGACGCTCCTCGGCGAACTTGGCAAAGTGGCGACTCTCGCGACGGTTAAACCCGGCGAGGCGATCGTCCGCCAGGGCGACCCGGTCGGTCAGGACGACAAGGGAGCGATTCGCGGCGACTTCTACATCGTGCGCATCGGCTCGGCCAAAGTCGCCCGAACCGACAACGGCTGCGAACAAGTGTTGAGCCGGCTGAAGCCGGGCGACTCGTTTGGCGAAATCGCGTTAATGGCCGACCACCCTCAGGTCGGCCCGTTGTTGAAGGCCGACGAACGTCGCCGGCGAACCGCGACCGTGACGGCCCTCGACGACGTCGAAGTCGTCCGCATCCCGGGCGAAGCGTTCCGACGTCTACTGCGTCGCTTGCCCGAGATCGAAACACAACTCGCGACCAGTTGCACGGAATCGCTTTTGCGAATGCGCTCGGCCCCGAAGATCGAGACACACTTACTGGGAACGTACCTCCGCGAAGGGTTCTATCAGGGCCAGAAGATGTTGGTCCTGGACCTCGAAAGTTGCACGCGCTGCGACGAATGCACCAAGGCGTGCGCCGACGCGCACGGCGATGGTCACAGTCGCTTGCTCCGCGATGGCCCGCGCTTCGGCCAGTACCTGGTCGCCACGTCGTGCCGTTCGTGCCACACCCCGTACTGCATGGATGGCTGCCCGGTCGATTCGATCCACCGCGGGGCCGAGTCGCTCGAGATTCGAATCGACGATCACTGCATTGGCTGCGGGCTGTGCGCGAACAACTGCCCCTACGAGTCGATCCAGATGGTCCCGCGCGAAGGGGACCCGGCGGAAGTTCGCCGCATCGCGGCCGTGGCGCAGAAGGCGGTGAACTGCGACTTGTGCCAGGATTTGGTTTCGCCGGGGGCCGACCCGTTCTGCGTCTCGGCTTGCCCACACGAAGCGGCCTTCCGGTGGGACGGCGAGAAATTATTGGGAAAGGTGGCGGGCAAGTAGTGGGTTGGTGGGAAAACTTGGGCCGATCTCGTTTCGCGGCCCGAAAAATCTGTCCGCGAGTTTGCGACGAATCGCATAACTCTTTGACGACACATCGGCCCGGTGATCCGGGCCACACGCCAGTCAAACCTCCCGCCACCCCGCTTGTCCAACGAAAGCCGATGCCTTTGGCGTCGGCTTCCCCTTTGCGCGAGCGGCTCAAACGCGCCGCAAAACCTCGACGGGAAACGACCATTCCTTGACGGCCGAATGGTCGGGCAGAAACCACTGGCAGACGGCGCAGTCGCGAGGCGTGTCGCCGTCGACTTCCGGGCCGACCGAGACGACGGCCATGTCCGGCCCGCCCGAGACGAGCCGAACCTTGTTGCCAACCTCGAGCGGTTCGCCCGTCAAGTCGTAAGCCTCGGGAAGGTCCACTCCGTGCAATTCAAACGAGTCCGGCGGCATCCTGCGTCTCCTAGGTGTCCCCGTGGTTTACGTTGGCCGGGGCCGTTGGCCATGTTGCAATCCGAACATCGACCAATTCGGATTGGCACCCGCGTTGCTATGTCTTTGTCCGCTTGCACCAGTTTGAGCAAGCGACCCTCTGGCTGTACCAGACCCGGAGATACCGATGGCCTTGGATTCCCTACACGATCTCTACGTGGAAGAACTGCGCGACCTCTACAACGCCGAGCATCAACTGCTGAAGGCGTTGCCCAAGATGGCGAAGGCCGCTTCTCATGACGACCTGAAGGCCGCGTTCACGGAGCACCTCGAAGTAACCCGTGGACAAATCGATCGCCTCGACCAAATCTTCGCCAAATTGGACGAGAAGGCGACCGGCAAGAAATGCAAGGCGATGGAAGGCCTGATCGCCGAGGCCAAGGAACTCCTCGAAGAAGACGCCGAACCAAACGTCCTGGACGCCGCACTGATCGCGTCGGCCCAACGCGTCGAGCACTACGAAATGGCGGGCTACGGCTGCGTGCGAACGTTCGCCAACTTGCTGGGCTACGAAGAAGCGGCCGAGTTGCTGCAAGAGACGCTCGACGAAGAAGGCGAAGCCGACAAGGCGTTGACCGAACTGGCCGAGACGATCATCAACGTCGAGGCGGTCGGATCGGACGATGAGGAGGAAGAAGTAGACAACGAGGAAGCCCCCGTCGCGGTCGCCACCCGAAAAGTGGCGACGGCCAAGAATCGCTGAGCATTCTCGGGCGTCGGGCCCGGAACGGCGAATCGGAAGTGAACTTGCCGGCCGGCGGGCGTGTCCGCATGATAAGCAGACCGACGACCGTCGGCCCAGCCGCCTTAGCACAGTGGTAGTGCACCGCTTTCGTAAAGCGGGGGTCCAGGGTTCGAATCCCTGAGGCGGCTTCTGTCTCGCAATTCCCGCGAACCTGCCCCCTTCCCGAGCAATGGACAGGACTTCGGGTCGATGATCCTCGGAACCGACACGGTCAAAGACAAGTGAAATCATTAGGGTGCAGCTGGCCTGCCGACAACGTCAGGCCGCAGTGAAGGTACAGTCGAGCGGTTGATTCGTACGGATCAACACTTTTTGTCGATTGCTCAGCATCGCCTGGTGTTGGCGGGCAGTCCAGTGGGAAGGTGAGGCGGCCGTAGAGTTGGAGAGCTATACTCCACGACGTTATTTGTGAAACGGACCACTAAGTGCGAGCCATCGGTGCATTCCAGGCGAAGCGAAATCATAAGCGGATTCGGTGCAGTTACCCGCCAATGGATCGGCAGTAACTCCATTCAAAGAGCAACTCAATCTCGCGTTTCTGAACGCGCCGAAGAACGATTTCCTGGTCGC
>JANLUE010000149.1:0-3994 GCA_031363325.1 Gemmataceae bacterium | reverse complement strand
GCCTCGCGCTCGCGGCCGACCCCATCGCGTTGCCGCCCGATGTCTACGAAATGACGTCGCGCGAGTTCAACATTCCAGTCACCTTCGCCGAGAACCGAAAAGCCGACATCAAACGGCTACGGTTGTTCGTTTCGACCGACATAGGCAAAACGTGGAAGCACTACAAGGACGCGACGGCCGCCGACGACAAGATTCACTTCAAGGCGGACAAGGACGGTTTCGTTCAATTCGCGCTTCAGATCGAATCGAACAACGGCAAGATTGAACCTGCGACGGACAAGCTCGAAGCATCGATGAAAGTATTCGTGAACTCCGAACGCAAGGCTCTGAAAGCCTCCGATCCGATTGAAGAACTGCGAAAGGAGGTGGCGGAGCTTCGGAAACGTGTGCAGGAGTTGGAGAAAAGAGTTAGTCCCCCACTACTCCCTCCCATCCCAAAAACTGATGAGATTGACCTGGGCAATCGCATTTCGGCCCCCGTCCGCGTGATCCTCGAAAACGCCGAAAGCGTCGAAGTCTTTTCCCTTCATCCGGTGAAGCCCGAGACGGAACCCAAAGACGGTTTCCACGGCTACAAGTCGTTCGGGTCCGTCAAGGTTGCGAAGGCTGAGACACGCAAAGAAGTCGTTACGAAGTTCATCAAAGGCGTTATGGACTACAAAGGAGATGGCTTTCGCTGCTTCGATCCGCGACATGGCCTACGAGTAACAGCCGGCGGCAAAACCGTTGACTTCGTGATCTGCTTCGAGTGCGCGAACGTTCGGGTCTATGTTGGCGACGAGAATCAAACGGGCTTCTTCATCGGCCCCGGCCCGCACGACCTGCTCACGAAACTTTTGAAGGACGCCAAGATCGAATTGACGCGCGAGTGAATGACTCTCGGAGGCGATGACCTACGCTGGCCATCTCAGATGGCTCCCGTCGTTGGCGGGCAAAAATGATCGTGGGGCGGGCCGATGGCCCGCCCACGCAGCCAACTTAGTCTTTCTTTTTCTTCAGCACGAACAGCATCGCCTTCTCGCCGTCGAACTTCTTCGGGCGATCTTCCTGCGTGTAGCAGAGCGTGAGCTTGTCGCCTTCGAGTGAAATGATCCCTTTGGCCTTCATGCCGGCGCCGAACGGGCTGGCCGTCATTTCCATGTCGATCCCAACCGGGTCGGCCTTGGTGTCGAGGGTGAACTTGAATTCAAACTTCATGTCCCCTTCACCCATCATCAACTTGTCCTTGACGATCTTGACGGTGCCCTTGAGGCCATCGTCCGAGGCCTTGGCCCCGTTCTTCATGCCGGAAACGAACGTCCAGCTTCCTTCGAGCTTGGCGGGGTCGAGGGCGGCCTTCTTATCTTCGGCCCGGCCGGAGCCGACCAACGCGAGCGCGAGCCCGAGGACCATGAGGTGACGCATGCGAATACCCTTCGGTGAAAGACGTGAGTGGCCGCGGGACGGTCCGGGCCGCACGGTGATGGATAGTCGGCCATAGGGGGGATCGGCCAGTGGCGCTCGCGGCAAGTGACGATCGAAGCCGCTAACACCCCAGTTTCTCCTCTGGACTTTCCCGGCCCTCTGGCTTATACGGCCGGCCTCTCCCATAGAGGACTGCCCTGTGAGCGCGGCCGCCAGCGAACTCGTGGTCGAGACCGAACACCTCACCAAGATCTACCAGAATCGGCAGATCGCGCTCAACGACGTGTCGCTGGCCATCGAGCCGGGGCACGTGCTTGGCCTGCTCGGGCCGAACGGTGCCGGCAAGACCACGTTCCTGCGCTTGATCCTGGGGCTGCAACGGCCGACTGCGGGCCGCGTCCGGGTGTTCACGAAGCCGATGACCGCGAACGCGGCCGCCTTGCGTCGCCGGATTGGCTACATCCCCACGAATCCCCAGTTTCCCAAGGGGATGACCCCGATCACCTATCTGGATTACATGGGCCGACTGTTCGGCCTGCCGATCAACGTTCGCAAGCCCCGGTTCGCCGCCCTCATTCGGGCTGTCGATCTGTTGGCGTACGCGGGATCGGACATCGGCCAGTTCTCGGCCGGCATGACTTCGCGGCTCGCGGTGGCCGCCTCACTCATCAATCAGCCCGACCTGCTCATCTGGGACGAGCCGACTCACGGCCTCGACATCGAAGCCCGCCGTTCGATGCTCGAACTGATCAAGTCGCTCGCCCACGAGAAGACGCTCATCATCTGCTCGCACAATCTCACGGACGTCGACGAAGTCTGCAATCAAGCGGCCGTCCTGAGCCAGGGTCAACTGATCTTCCAGGGATCGCTCCAGGACCTGAAGGGCCGCATTCGCAAGAACCACTACGAACTCGACCTCGAAGGCGATCAGAAGTCGATCGCCAAAGTCGTGCAGCAAGTCAAGGCGTTCAACGACGTGAAGCAGGCGACGGCCCGGCAACGGCGCATGGAGCTGGTGCTACACGAAGAAACGTTGAACACCGGCGTCCTGGCCAAAGTGTTCAACGTCCTGAACGAAAACAAGATCGCCCTGGTCAGCGTCCGCAGCGTCGGCCAGCAAACGGAACAAGCATACCTGGACCTCGTGGAACGCGAAGAATCGCGCGGCTTCACGCGGCTGTATCAACCCGCGGAAGCGGCTTAGTTATTAGTCATTGGTCATTCGTCATTGGTCATTGTTTTTGGTGTTAACCAATGACTGATGACTAATGACCAGGGACAAACGCAATGGATGTCTCGGCAGCCGTCGCCCCGTTTCGATATCGTCGCTGGTTGCCGTACTACGCGGTGCTGCGCACCGACGTTCGGCAGACGCTTCGGAGTTGGGTCTACCGACTCTGGGTGATCGTCACGATTTTGGCGGCGGCCGGGTTCTTGCTCTATCGGTTCGGCGTGCATCGCGAGGCGGGGCTGACGCAACCGGCGGCCGTCCACACGAGCGACCTGTTGCGTGCGATTGCCCTGGGCAGCCTGGCGCTGATCGTGATTCTGTCGGTAAGTAGCATTTCGTCCGAGCGCGGCACGCTGGCCGACTCCGTCCTGAGTCGCGGCATCAGTCGCTATCAATATTTCCTGGCTAAGTGGCACGCCCGGACGGTCGTGGTCGTCGGGACGTTCGCGTTCCTGTCGGCGATCTTGCTAATCGCGTTTCACTATGTGTTAGACGACGAACTGACCTTGCGCGGCAGCCTCGCAGCCATCGCGACGATTTCGGCATTGCTCGCGGCCGTCGTCGGATTCGGCGTGGCCGTCGGAGCGTTGGCGAACAGCACCTTGGTCGGCATCACAGGCTTGTGGATCTTCCTGTACGGCTCGGGCCTGTTGATGACGCTGTTGCCAAGCACCTACCCGACTCCCGAGAAGGCCCTGTCGCGCTTGCCATTCGTCCTGGCTGGCCAGTACCACCTGCCCGCGCTTTCGGAATGGGTGTACGGCGCGATCCTCGCCAACCTCGCGGCCGGCACGGTCGGGCTCGTGGGGTTTGCGCGGAAAGACGTTTGACCCGGCGCTCTGGGCGGCTTATGCCGGCCGTGCGCTCGGCCGGGGCCGGAACCTGTGTAAACTTTGCATCCGCGACTGGGTTGCACTCAAGCCCTGGGCGATAATTCCCCTAACGGTACGGGGGACTTTCGTCATGCGCAAGCTTTTGGTTCTGGCTCTGCTCGCCAGTGTGTGCGGCTGTCAATCGACCGGTGGCCTCTTCGGCAAGAAGAAGGAAACCGAGCGACGCGGCTCCGACCCGCTCTTCAGCCCCGACCTCGACGAACAACAGAAGTGGGGTCGCTCGCGGTACTCATATCCGGAAGACGATCGCGCCATCGCCCCCCCGGGCTTCGCCAACCGGGGCACGCCGAGCGGCCGATAGTCTACCGCTCTAAACCCGGTTTAGTTGGAGACTTGGAGTTTCTAAACCTCGCCCCGCGCCGCAAAGGCGAACCGGCTGCGTGAGCTGCCGGGTCCTTGCTCCCGGCGAGAATACGGTCTCAAACAGGTGGCAAGCGAACCCTTATGCAAGGACCCGGCAGCTCAC
>JANLUE010001451.1:0-8524 GCA_031363325.1 Gemmataceae bacterium | reverse complement strand
AACTCTTCAAACAGATACTCGCCGACCATGCCGGCGTGATAACTCGTCCCACACGCAGTGAGGATGATCCGCTCGGCGCGCCGAAGTTGCTGGGCGTCGAGGTTCAGGCCGCCGAAGTGGGCCGACGCGTCCGATTCGTCGAGTCGACCACGCATGGCGGCCCGGATCGTTTCCGGCTGCTCGTGAATCTCCTTCAGCATGTGATGGGCGAACTCGCCCCGGTCGGTATCGCCGGTCTCCCAGTCGATCGACTGAACCGAAGCGGATACGCGCGACTCGCCATGGTCATAGATGTGGAAGTCGTCCGAATTGAGGACGCACATTTCGCGGTCGCGGAGATAGACGACCTTGCGCGTGTTGCCAACGAGCGCGCTCGGGTCGGACGCGAGAAAGTGTTCGCCGTCCCCGACCCCCACGACCAGCGGGCTGCCGAGCCGGGCCCCGACGATTTCGTCCGGGTTGTTCGGGCTGACGACGGCCAGTCCGTACGTGCCTTTCAAAAGTTTCAGCACCAGGCGAACGGCCGTCAGCAAGTCGCCGTTCAGGTGTTTGGCGATGAGATGGGCGATCACCTCGGTGTCGGTCTGGCTCTGGAAGACGACGCCTTCGGACTCGAGTTGTTTCTTCAAAACGGAATAGTTTTCGATCACGCCATTGTGAACGACGGCCACGGTCTTTCGGCCGGAACCGGCGACGTGCGGATGGGCGTTGCCATCGGTGGCCGGGCCATGCGTGGCCCAACGGGTGTGGCTGATGCCAACGGTCCCTGGAGCGGGGTCGCGCATCAGGAAGGTGCCGAGTTCGTTGACGCGGCCGGCTTTCTTGCGGAGGTGCAATCGATCGCCGGAGAGCGTCGCTAGGCCGGCACTGTCATAGCCCCGATACTCGAGCCGGCGCAAACCATCGACCAGGATTGGCTCGGCGTAACGGCCGCCGACGTAACCCACAATTCCACACATGCTGTAAGCCCCTTCGCGCCAAGGGCGCACGTGAAGTGCGCCGTCGTTGGCTGAGCGAGTTCGAAAACTACGGAGAGGATACCACGTGCGAGCGTGGCTCGGGAAGCCCGCCTGGGGTAGCAAACGGCGGGCCGCTCGTCAATTGAGTTGGTGGCAATCGGGTCGAGCGGGCGCGAACTTTCGCCCGGCGCTTCCCCTGGACACGGCCGCCCGCTTCGGGTATTCCCGCCGACCGAGTTCCGCCATGCGTAGCCTCGCATTCGCCGTCGTCGCGCTTTTGTGTTCCGTGCCCACGGTGCGCGCCGAGCCCAAGCCGCCCGACTGGCTGCCGCGCTACGACCTCGCCATCAACCTCGATGTCGCCGGCCGCAAGGCCCATGTCACCCAACAGGTGTCGTGGGTCAACCGGTCCGATCGGCCGGTCGAGGAACTCGTCTTCAACGTCCATTCGCGCTACGTTCCCTCGAAGAAGCCGCTCGAACGCTTGTTCGTCGCCAAGATGCTCGAGATCATGCGGGTGCCGGCCCGCGAAGCGATCTTCGATGAACCCGCCTTCCAACTCGAAAAGACCGAGCTGCTCGAGCCGCTCGACGGGGGCATTCGCCGCACGCCCGTCGCCGCCCGCTTTCGCGGCGACTTGCCGACAGCGCTCGTCGTGACGTTGCCGCACCCGGTTCCGCCGGGTGGGGCGGCCGCGATTTCGCTCGAATTCACGATGGATTTGCCGCACAAGCAGGGTCGCTGGGGTCAGTGGCACGAAGTGACGTGCATGAGCAACTGGCACCCGGTCCTGGCGTTCCACGACTCGGAGAAAGGCTGGCAGCCGACGCCGTTCGTCCCGTGGCATCAACCGTTCTTCAACGAAGCCGGCGTCTATAACGTGCGCGTTCGATTACCAAAGAAGCACACGCTCGCTTGCACGGGGGCGATTCGCAAGACGGTCGAGGCCGGCGACGCGAAAGACGTGTGGGTCGGCCCGGTCGTCGCCCGCGACTGGACCATGGTCGTCTCGGACCGCTATCAGGTGTACGAACTGCAGACGGAACAGAACCCGCCGGTCACCGTGCGCTGTGTGGCGTTCCCGGAGCATGAACACTATGCCCGCGCCCTGTTGAAGTACGCGGCGCGGGCAATCGAGACATTTTCAAAGTGGTTCGGCCGGTATCCGTACTCGGAACTGACCATCGCCGAATCGTACTTCGGCTGGAACGGCAACGAATGTTGCGGCCTGATCATGATCGACGAGCGCGTGTTCGCGATGCCGCACTTCGCCGAAGGGTACGTCGAATATCTCATTTCACACGAAGTGTGTCATCAATGGTTCTACAACGCGATCGGCACGGATGGCTTCCGCGAAACGTTCATGGACGAAGCCTTCGCCACCTACTTCGCGCATCGATTGTTAAATCAAGAGTCGGGCAAAAACAATTCGTTGTTGCAGTTCCCCAAGGGACTCGGCTGGCTACCGGGGATCAATCGCGAGGACTATCGGTTCAGCCAGTTCTACGCGACCTTGCGGAACGGCGAATTGAGCCCACCTCTCCAGGAAATGACGAAGTATCGCCACGTCGGCAATCTGTTCAGCGCGGCCTACGATCGCGGCGGCAAGATCGTCGGCATGTTGGAGGAACGACTCGGCGAGGCCGCGTTCTTCGACTTCATGCGGCGAATCTATTCACGCTACTATTTCAAGGTGATCCACGCCGACGATTTTCGTCGCGAGCTGGAAGAATACACGGGCCGGCCCTGGGGCGAGTTCTTCAAACAATGGCTGCACGAGAACGGCATGACCGATTGGTCGGTCGAGTCCGTTGAAATCACCAAGGCGAGCGCGGAAGTTCAGCCGGCGGGAGGAGTCGAGAAACACCCCGTATTGGCGACCGTGATTCTTCAGCAGAAAGCAAATTACGACGAGCCGACCGAGATCGGCTTCAGCTTCGACGATGGCAAAACGTACGGCGTCCGCGTGCCGATCGTGCCCCAGGCGGGTCGGCGGACGTTCGAGGAACTGCACGCCCGTGTCGAGGCGCTGGACGATCATCGCATCCGCATCGAGGTCGAGTTGCCGGCCGAGCCGAATCAAGTCTCCGTCGATCCCGACCAGATCCTACCCGACTCCGAGCCGGCGAACAATCACTGGAAGCCACGCATCCGTTGGCGGTTGACGCCCTTCTACACGATGCTCGAAGAGACGGCGTACACGACGGCCTACGATCGCTGGAACGTGATCGCCGGCCCATGGTTGTACGGCCCCGCGTATGCCGACCCGTGGTTCACGCGGGCGTCCGTCGTCGGCGCCCGGCTCGGCGCCCACCGGACCGAGGAGTTCAGCGGCGGGGCCTATCTCGGCTATCGAACCACCTATCGCGATCTGGCGATTGGCATCGACGGGGTGATCCCGCACTGGCCGCTCGGTCACATGGAACTCGGCTTTCACGCCGAGAAGAGCCTGGTTCAATTCACCAACAGCGGCAGCGACCTCGATCGCGCGGCGATCTGGAGTCGTTACGTCATCGATGAAGCGTCGAGCCTGTACACGGCCCCAATGCACCACGTCGAAGGCTTCGCCGCCTGGCAACGAAATTTCTTACCGACGCCGCGAAACGTTGTGCCGGGATCGGTGGCGGTCGATCAACTCACGCAACTGGGCGTGCACTATCACCTGGATCTATTGACCCCCTACTGGGACCCTGAGAACGGCCTGCGCTTCGACGCGACCTACGCGGTCGGCGTACCCGTGTTCGGGCAGGAACGCGTCACTCATCAAGCGTCCGCCCAGTTGTCGGTCGTGCGGGCCCCGCCCGATTCATGGGGCTGGGTGGCCAAGACGAGATTCGCGGTGCGGGCGCTCGCCGCCTGGGGCTCGCCAGACGAGGCGCGACTGTTCGGCCTGGGCGGCGACATGCAGTTTCGTGGCTTCGACTTGGCGGAACGCCAGGGTCGCTTGATGTGGGTCGGCAGCGTGGAATGGCGGGTGCCGGAGCTCCAGCGCGTGGACCTCGACGCGGCCGACCACTTCCTGCGCCTCAAGAACGTCTACCTCGCGCCGTTCTACGACGCGGGCGACATCTACGTGAACGGCAAGTCGATGGGCCCGGTCGCCCACGCCGTGGGCTTGGGCTTCCGCTTCGACGTCGCGTGGTTCAGCTTCCTCGAACGGACGATGCTGCGCCTCGACGTTGCCAAGACTGTGAACGTGAAGGCTCCGGTACAGTTTTGGGTCGGATTGCAGCATCCTTTTTAGAGGTGTGCGACTTACGCCGCTTGGCTCGCCGCGTACGAATTCGGCATGTCCCGCACCAATCCAATCAACGCCCTGCCGCCCGAACTCGGGCCGCCGACGAAATAGTCGTACGCGGCAATCAGCTCGGCAAGCGATCGGTCGCGTGACAGGGCGATGTCTTGGGCCAGTGCCATGCGGCGTCTCTCGGACGGTCAATCGATGGAATCGAGCGCCGATTGAAGGCGGGCCGGGTCGGCCATGCGGCCGAAATTGATGACGCACTCTTCGGGAGAACCATTGACTGAAATCGCGATTTCATCCACCCAATATCGAATTTGGTGGGCATCCAGAGCGTGTCGAACCTCGCCGAGCCGAGCGAGCGGTAACTCGAGATAGGGGCCGGCCGGGCCGGCCGTGGCGATTCGCAGAGGCCTGTTAGTGAGCAGTTAAGTCACTTTCGACTCCAACTCGGGTTCCCTCAATTCGACCCACGCAACCGAAGACAATGTGTGTAGCATATCGTTCCGAATTCGCTCGCTCAAGACCGGACGCCTTGCTTGGAATCGAGATCACACACGCCGCGACGTTGCAGGCACGCGACGCGGCGAACCGAACTGAGCGTCAACTTGGCTGCCATCAACTTCTTTCGTAACACACCCGGGCTGGTTCGTCTTCTGGTAAAGAGCTGTATTCCGTGTCACAAATCGACCTACCCCCCGAGCTCGGGCCGCCGACTCAGGCTTTTGGGCCGGACCGCACGATCCGCGTTGTGTTGCTCGGCCTCGGCATCCTGCTCGCGGCGCTCGCGGTTCTGTTCTTTTGGCTGTGTTCGTTGAACGATCCACCACCGCCGATTCCAAAAGGCGGTCGGTTGCGATACTATTTGCCAAGCGGCCTCGGGCTCGTCTCGGTCGTGGCGTTCGCGATGGCGAATCGGGCCTGGAATCAACGCGTGTTCCTGTGCCCGAACGGGCTCGCGCGGGTTCGCAATGGCGAAGCGCAATGGAGTCGCTGGGTCGACCTCGCGGTCGTCGAGTGTTCGCTCGGCGAGCCGCGGCCGCTGTCGACGGATCGAATTTCGCTCGTCGACAAGAACGGGGCCCGCTGGTCGATCACGACGCACGAGATCGGGAAGTTTCGCACGATTTGTGAGGCAATTCGCGTGGAGTGCGAACAACGGGGCATCGCGTGGCGGGGAAGGGAGCTGTAATTTGTTAACTTCCCGGTTTGGTTGGAACGGCACGGCAACTCACCATCGACAAGGCCAGGGTCAAACGGAAGCGGAACAATTGGCGGCGTGGGACCAAAAGCCGTCCCATTGGGATGCTTCGCTCAAGCCAACATCAGACCAACAATTTCCACCTACTTTTCAGCTGCTCACCCGGAGTGCCCGAGCCCCCGAATCCTCAGTTGCCCCTCGGGCGTCCGGGCCGCACAATACAGCGAACGGGCCGATTCGCGGTTTTGGGTTTTCCCCAGTGGCCGGCCGGTGTATCATCCGCACATCACGTCGGGCGACTTCAGGAGTACAGCCATGAGCTTCAAGATGGACCGCGTTCACGTCTGGGCGGTCGAGGTGAAGGACGAACCGGGTGGGGTGTCCGCGAAGTTGAACGCCCTCGACCAGGCCGGGGCCGACCTCGAGTACGTTTACACGCAACGGCTCCCGGATCGGCCGGGCTACGGCATGCTGGTCGTCGCGCCGATCACCGGCCTCGAGCAATCGAAAGCGGCCAAGGCCGCCAGCATGCACGAAGTCCAGGATCCGATCGTCATGCGGCTCGAAGGCGACAATACAGCCGGGCTCGCGCATCGACTCAAGCATAACTGGGCCGAGGCCGGCATCAATTTGCACGGCTCGATCCTCACCGTGATCGGGAACAAGTTCGTCGGCTTCGTGACGTTCGATTCCGTGGCCGACGCCAACAAGGCGGCCCGAATCCTGGCCGAGGTCGGCCATCAGCCGCCGCCGGCCCCGAAGTAGTAACCGCTTCCCGACTCGTCGCGGACGTCCCATGCCGATCATCGCTTGCCCAAAATGTCAGGGAAAAATGAAGTTCCCGGACGACTCCCCGGCCCGCCGGGTGAAGTGTCCGACGTGCGGGAACGTCTTCATGTCCCCCGACTCGACCTCGGCCAGTGGCTCGCAAGAACGCCCGAAGGCCCGGCCCGCCAAGGCCGAAATCGACGACCGGCCCCGCCGGCGCGACGAGGACGATCGGGACGACCGAAGATCGCGAGACGACGATCGAAGTCGTCGGAGTCGGGACGACGAGGATTCGGATCGGGATGTTCGTCGCCGGCGCGGCCGAGACGACGAAGATGACGAATTCGAGGATCGCGGTCGGCGACGGCGCGATCGGGAAGACGAATTCGACGATCTCGACGATGTTTACGAGCAGCGTCGGCCGCGCCGCCGGCGCGACGTGCGCGAGGGCCCGGCGGTCCAGGAAGCGCGATTCAATCGAGCCAGCTTGGCGTGCCTGCTCTGCTTCATCGGCGGCTGGCTCCAGGTGGCGGGCCTGGGGTTGCTCACGTTCGTCGTTTTCCTGGCGTGGGTCGGAGTCGACGAAGGTCTCAAGCTTTTCGTCGTCCTGGGCGGCATTCTTGGGCTGGGCCATTGGCTTACATCGACCACGGGAATCGGTTTCCTGATTTCCGGGCCACGCAAGAACGGCGCGCTTGGCCTGGCGATTGCCACGACTTGCACGGCCGGGCTACACCTGTTGCTCGTAATTATTCTGGCGACCTCGAAGAACGTCGGGGCCGGTACGGGGGTGTTCGGTGCGAACGCCTCGGACATCGATTGGTCGGCCTTCATCACCGTGACACGTGCCCTGCCGAACGTGTTGTTCTTTTCGATCGGCCTCAGTGAACTCGCGCAGGGCCGGGGTAGCCCGACGGACGGTGCCCTCCTGCCAATCTTCACCAACCTGGTCGAGGTCGCACGTTGGGTTCTGCTCCTGCTCACGTTTCGAGCGATCATGATGAACGCCCGCGATTCGCGTGGTGCGTCGCTTTGCATGAAGACCATGGTCGGTTATTCGATTGGCGCGGGCGGGATCGTCGTGCTCGGGATCATCTTTGGGCTGATCTTCCTGGCGCTCGGGCCAGGCAAGGCGGCCAACGCTTCGCGCGGCTCCTTCGAGACGGTCATCTATCTTCAGCAATTGCTGACGTTGCTCGTCCTCGTCGGGATGTCCGTGTGGACGACGCTCGTGGTCAAGATGGTGAAAGGCAACATCGACTATCGGCGCGA
The DNA here is from genome assembly GCA_031363325.1 of Gemmataceae bacterium. GTDB lineage: Bacteria > Planctomycetota > Planctomycetia > Gemmatales > Gemmataceae > SIAJ01. Next base: position 1,083 of record JANLUE010001451.1, on the reverse strand, counting down.
TTGACAGCCCAAATCTTCCGCCAATTCGGCCCCGGCCGGAATCGCGTCGTATGCTCTTGGCAGACCCCCTCCTTGCGCCCTGACGGTGGCCCGGACTTTGGCTCCCTCCCCCGATGTGATGATCCGGATCGAAGGCTTGCAGGTCCGCTACGGTGCCTTCCGCGCCGTCGACGACCTGAACCTCGACCTATTCAAGGGGGAACTGTTCGGCCTACTTGGGCCGAACGGGGCGGGCAAGAGTACGACCGTACGCGTCCTCATTGGCCAGCGCAAGCCGGATGGGGGGAAGGCGTCCGTCGGCGGGCACGATGTCGCGCGGCACTGGCACCGCGTCAAGCCGTTGATGGGTTACGTTCCCGACCGGGACAACCACTTCGACGAATTCACCGGTCGACGCAACCTGCAAATCTTCGCCGACCTGTACAGTGTGCCGCGCGCGCGAATCGACGAATGCTTGAAACTCGTGGAGCTCTCGGAAGCGGGCGACTTGGCCGTGCGACGCTACTCGCTCGGCATGAAGAAGAAACTTCTGCTCGCGCGGGCCCTGTTGCACGACCCGGCGGTGCTGTATCTCGACGAACCGACCGCCAACCTCGACATTCATTCCTGCGCCATCGTGCATCGCATCCTGCGCGAGCGGGTGAAGGCCGGGCGCACCGTCCTCTTGACGACGCACAATATGACCGAGGTCGAGGCGATTTGCGATCGAGTCGGCATCATGGCGCGGGGCAAGCTCATCGCCCTCGACTCGCCGCTAAACCTTCGATCGCGGCATACCGAACGCAAAGTCGACGTGATCCTTTCGGACGGCGACCGACTCGTGTTCGACCTGGACCGCGACGACGAACGCGCCCGCCTGGCCGACCTGACGCGGGCCGGCCGCGTCGGCAGCATGCACACCCGCGAATTCGACTTCCACTCGACCTTCCTGAAACTCACGGGGACTGTCTTTGATTAGTCATTGGTCCTCGGTCATTAGTCCTTGGTTAAATGCCAATGACCAAAGACCAATGACCAACGACCAACTCAGGACACGATCATGGCAACGAAGGTCGTAATGGAGGCGCTCTCCCCCACGATGGA
>JANLUE010000784.1:0-1288 GCA_031363325.1 Gemmataceae bacterium | reverse complement strand
GGTGTCGCCGCAACGAAAGAGTTTCTTCGAGAAAGTGAAAGACCTGTTCACGGCCCCCGAGACGGATGGGGCCCGACCGTAAACGAGTTGACCAAGGAACCATGGCCGAATCCACTACTGAACCTTCCGTGAACGACGACGACCCGGCCGCCCTGCGCGACCGCGTCATCGAACTCGAACAACAGAACGGCGAGTTCCTGCGCCATCTGGCCGAGTTCCAGAACCGCAACGCGGAGATGCTTCAGGTCATGAAGCGCAAGGACGCGGACCTCGATCAACGCTTGAAGTTCGCGTCCGAAAAGTTCGTGCTCGATTTGCTCCTGCCGCTCGACAACCTCGATCGGGCCGTGGATGCCGCGAAGAAGGCCGGCACCAAGGATCCGTTCGTGATCGGCGTGGCCGCGACTCAAGCCCAGATTCTGGAAGTGTTGAAGCGCCACGGAATCACGCCCATTGATGCGTTCGGCCAACCGTTCGATCCGATGCGTCACCAGGCAATCCAGAGTCAGCCGGCCGGCGATGGCGAAGCGCCGGGCACGGTCCGGGCCGTTGTCCAATCGGGGTTCATGCTCCACGACCGCGTGCTTCGCCCGGCCGTTGTGATCGTCGCCCAATGATGTTCGAAACTGGAAACACGTAACTGATATGCCAACGTACGAGTACGTCTGCGATGCCTGTGGGCACAAATTCGAAGAGATGCAGTCGTTCAGCGCCGACCCGCTGAAGAATTGCCCGGCCTGCAAGCAAGACACGCTTCGCCGACTCTTCGGGACCGGCGCGGCCCTGTTGTTCAAAGGCGGCGGGTTCTACGAAACGGACTATCGGAGCGATTCGTACAAGCAATCGGCCAAGGCGGACAAGCCGGCCGATGCCGCGCCGGCGGCGAGCCCGTCCGCGCCGAGCGCCCCCTCGACGGGGTCAAGCCCGGCGAAGTCGGATGGGCCGGCAAAATAGCGGCGACTGGAAAAATCCCGAAGTCTGGGCCGGGGGCGGACGATGAAGAAGGTGTGCTGCCCAATCTGCGGAACGAGCATGCCCGGCCCCTGGAACGAGTGGCCGGACTACCCGTTCTGTTCGCCCCGTTGCCGCAAGATCGACCTGGGTCGTTGGCTCGGCGAGAAATACGCCGTCCCGGGCGAAGACGTTCGAGCGGAGCCCGATTCCGAGAGCGACGACTGATCCCCAACCGACCGGTTCCTCCCGGCCGATTGCCATAAAGGAGCCGTAGCGGCCGCTACGGCTCTTTCAATTGCACATCACGCCAGCACATCCTTGATCACCTTGCCGG
>JANLUE010001438.1:0-6402 GCA_031363325.1 Gemmataceae bacterium | reverse complement strand
GACTCCCCACACGATTCTCTCATGACGACCGGTTCGAGAAAACCTCAATTTGCGGGTACACTACCTTCCGCCATTCGCCTAAGCCCGACGTGCGAACCCGGTGTACGTCGAAGGTGCCTGGGGCTACGAGCTCCCGGGCTTCGGTTCGAGGTGACATTGGGTTCGCACGTCGGGCTTACGCCTCGACGCTCGCCTGGTCCCTGGCAAGGGTCGAGCTTGTTGATGGGTTCGCACGTCGGGCTTACGCCTCGACGTTCGCCTCGATCAATCGGTGTGGCATTTTCAATCTGAAGCTCGATAACGTCGGACATTCCGCAAGATTCCCTTGCTCCGACCCCCTTGGCGCAGTTACAACTAAGTGAACCTCACACCTCCGTCGTGGCCCAGGGATGGGCGGCCGCGTTGACTCCACGCGGCCACTGGGCGCGATCGCATCGCCCAATCGCTCACCGGGGGTGTCTTCGTGCGCGACGTGTCCGAAGCCACGCCAACTTCCCGCCGCCGGTCGGCCGCGACGCTCGATTGCGTCGGCGGCTTCCGACTGCTGCGCCGACTCGGTGCCGGCGGCATGGCCGACGTGTACCTCTCCTACGACGAAGAACTCGGCGGGTCGATCGCGGTCAAAGTGATGCCCGAAGACCTGGCCAAAAACGCGACCTACGTGGATCGCTTCCGCCGCGAGGCCGACATCGGTCGGCTCATTTCGCACCCGAACGTCGTCAAGTGTTTCAGTACGGGCTTCGATACGTCGACGGGGCGACACTTCCTCGTGATGGAGTTCATCAAGGGACACAGTGCCCAGGCCCGGCTCGAAAAGGATGGCCGATTCCCGCTGGCCGAAGCCGTTCGCGTGACGCTCGACATCGCCCGCGCGCTCGAAGAGCTCCACCACCGAGGCTACGTACATCGCGACGTGAAGCCGGGGAATATCTTGATCGCCGAGGATGGCCGGGCGAAACTCGCCGACCTCGGCGTCGCCAAGCTCCTGACCGACGCCTCCGACCTGACCACGCTCGACCAGGGCATCGGCACGCCGTTCTACATGCCCTGGGAACAAACGCTGAATGCCAGCCTCGTCGATCCGCGAACTGACTTGTTTGCGCTGGGGGCAACGTTCTATCACCTCGTGACGGGCCGTGTGCCTTTCCCCGGCAAGACGGTGCAAGACGTGAGTCGACTCAAGGACGAAGGATCGTTCACGCCGGCCCGCGAGATCGACCCGAAGTTGCCGCGAACCGTGGATACCGTGTTGGTCAAGCTCCTGGCCCGGATGCCGTCCGATCGGTTCCAGTCGGCCGCCCAGTTGATCGATGTGCTCGGCGCGTCGGGGATGTCGGACGAGAAGACGGAAGTGTCGGCCCTGGCCGAGACCGATCAACCGACCGCCGCCACTCGGCCCGACTTGAAGGTTGTCGGCGGGTCGGCCAAGAAAGGCGGGCCGGTGTGGGTCGTTCGCTACAAGGACCCGAATCGCGACACATGGCGACGCGTCAAGGCGCTCGGGCACGATGTGATCCGGTCGTACGAGGAAGGCCTGTTGCCGGACGAGTTCTTCGTGGCCGCCCCCGGTCAGAAGACGTTCCGCCATTTCCGAACGGTGGCCGAGTTCCGCGACATCGAGCGCCGACCACGGCCGGAGCCGGAACGGAAGCGATTTCGTTTGTTCGGGCTGATCGCCGCGTTCGCGATGCTCGTGCCAACTCTCGGCCCCCTGTAGGCCGCATGTCCACTCCATCCGTGGCCGGCGGTCGGCTGTGCATCGCGCTGGCGGCCGTTCTGTGGAGTCTCGGCGGGTTGTTCACGCGGCTTTTGCAACATCCCACCGCGCTCGACGTTCACGAACCAGCGCTGACGCCGATTCAGGTCGCGTTCTTTCGGGCACTCTTCGCGGGCCTGGTCCTGGTGCCGACCGTTCGTCGCCGTGATGTTCGCTTTCGGCCGCTCATGCCCGGTATGATCCTGACGTTCGCCGCCATGAACTTCCTGTACCTCTCGGCGCTGGCGAACGGGCCGGCCGCGAATGCGATCCTGTTGCAGAACACGGCCCCGTTCTACGTCTACCTCGCTTCGGTCTACCTGATTGGCGAGCGGGCCGATCGACGCAGCCTGTATGCATTGTTCATCGGCCTGGCGGGTATGGCCGCGATCGTCGGGGGGAACGCGAGTCTGGGCGGGTTCGATGTCACTTTGATGGGAGTCGGCAGTGGCCTGACGTACGCGATCGTGGTGTTGTGTCTGCGGCAGATGCGCGATGAATCGCCGCAATGGCTCGTGGCGCAGAACCATCTCGGCAGCGCGATCTGCCTCTCAACCGCCGTGTTGATCGCCAACGGCTTCGCGTTTTGGCTCGAATGGCTCACGATGCCGACATGGCGGCAACTCGTGTTGCTGTTCGTGTTTGGCGCGATGCAGATGGGCTTGCCGTACTTCCTGTTCGCCCGCGGGCTGCGAAGTGTGAGCCCTCAAGAGGCCGGTGCCATCTCGCTGCTCGAGCCGCTTCTTCTGCCCGTGTGGGCGTATCTGATCTCACCCGAGAAAGACGCGCCGAGCGAATGGACCTGGCTCGGCGGGGCCTTGATCCTGGGGGCGCTGGCGTATCGATACGCACCTCGGCGGAGCGCCAACCAGATTTCCGCCAACGGATAGTTGCAAATCCCGGTCGGGCCGGACAGAATAACCCCCACGTCTAACTCTCGGAGATACGCTCATGGGCCTGCTCGACAAACTGCGCGGCGAGTTCATCGACATCGTCGAGTGGACCGAGCCGTCGAACAACGACATCCTCTGCTACCGGTTCCCCCGGTACCAGAACGAAATCAAAAACGGAGCGAAGCTCACCGTTCGCGAAGGCCAGGCGGCCGTCTTCGTCTCCGAAGGCCAGATCGCCGATGTCTTCACGCCCGGCATGTACACGCTCGAAACGAAGAACCTGCCGATTCTGTCCACCATCAAGGGCTGGAAGTACGGGTTCAACTCGCCGTTCAAGGCCGAGGTGTACTTCGTCTCGACCAAACAGTGGACCGACAAGAAGTGGGGCACGCAAAACCCCGTCATGGTCCGCGACCCGGAATTCGGCCCGGTTCGTGTGCGGGCGTTTGGCTCGTACGCGTTCCGTGTCGGCGATCCGGGCAAGTTCCTGAAGGAACTGGTCGCCACCGATCCGAGCTTCGAAAGCTACGAGATCGCGAATCAGCTGCGGAATGTGATCGTCTCGCGGATCGTCGATGCCCTCGGTCAATCGAAGATCCCGATCCTCGATCTGGCCGGCAACTACGAGAAGCTGAGCCAGTTGGCCCGCGAACGGGTCGGCCCGGACCTGCAGTCAATGGGCCTGACGATCACGCAGTTCCTGGTCGAGAACATTTCGCTGCCGCCCGAAGTCGAGCAGATGCTCGACAAGCGGTCGAGCATGGCGGTCCTGGGCGACCTGAACCAGTACACCAGGTTCCAGACGGCGAACGCGATCCAGGACGCGGCGAACAACCCCGGTGGAATTGCCGGAGTCGGCGCGGGCCTCGGTGCCGGCGTCGCGATCGGGGGTCAGATGTCGGACGCACTCCGAGGAACGCAAATACCACCGGCCGGAGTTCTGCCTTTCGCTCCACCGCCGTTGCCGAGCGTCGCCCAGTTCTTCATCGGACTCAATGGAGCCCAGACCGGCCCGTTCGATGTCGGCGTGCTCTCCGCGAAGATTCGCTCGGGCGAACTGGCGCGGACGACACTGGTCTGGAAGGCGGGCATGGCGGGTTGGACAGCCGCCGAGGCCGTGCCCGAACTCGGTGGGCTTTTCGCGGTAGGGCCCCCGCCGTTGCCACCGGCGTAGGACTTCCAAAGGTCGAAGCTTCCAGCAAGCGACCAGCGAGCCGGCGGCGTTAGCCGCCGGTGGAAGTGTCAGAAGATTCGCGCCAAGGTCGCCGTTTGCACCGGCGGCTAACGCCACCGGCTCGCTTGGCGTTGTCTCGAAGATCCGCCCAATTCAGGGACGAAAGTTACGTGGCGGTTGGATCAACACATCGGAGAACGTTCATGCGTCGCTACGCTGCGATTCTCGCCTTCGCCCACGCTCTGGTCGGTTCGGCCGTCGCCGACACCTCGAAGGAACGCGTCATCACGGTGACCGGGTCGGCGGCCGTGTTCGTCAAGCCGGACCGGGCGATGATTCACTACGGTGTGCGGGCGCAGGAACCCGCCGTCGATGCGGCCAAGGACGTAGTCACCAAGTCCGTCTCGGCGATGGACGAGGCCGTCAAGAAATTGAAACTGGCCGGCTTGACGACGTCGGCGGCACCGGTGACGATTCGCCAGGGTCAGATGAACCCGAACGGGATTCAAATCGCGCCGGCCGCTCCCGGCGCTCCGGCCCCGGTCGCTGGCGGGCTCGGGCCGTTCACCGCGAACGCCGCTTTCACCGCGACGATCAACGAATCGAACCCGGACAAGTTGAAGGCGGCCGTCGAAGCGTTCGTGAAGGCCGTCACCGAGGCCGGCGCGAACACGTGCGGCGATGACCGGGAAATCAACGAGGGCGGCGGGTTCATCCCCGGCCAGGCCGGCAACGGCGGGCCGAAGGTCGTCCTGTCGAAGGCCGACGAAACGACCGCTCGCGAACAGGCCCTGGAGAAGGCGGTCCTGAAGGCCGTCTCGAACGCGAAGTCGATCGCCAAGGCGCTCGGTGTCAAGGACGTGACGGTCGTTTCGGTGACGGAAGGCGAAGTCGAGAAGACCGTGCAGAACGAGAACATCTACGGAATTTACGGCATTGAATCGCCGGGCTCGAAGACCCCCGCCGGCGAGGTCGAGGTTCGAGTCCGCGTCGTGGTGAAGTGTTCGTATTGAGCCGGGGTTTGAGCGCGTCGAAGTCGGGACTGGTGCTGGCGGGCCAAACGCTCGATGCGACGTTTATGATCGAGTCTGTCGACTGGAGACTACTGTGACTATTTCCAACACCGCCATTCACGTTGATCCCGAAATCATGAGCGGCGCTCCGGTTTTTGTTGGTACTCGGGTGCCGTTTAAGGCTCTCGTCGACTATCTGAATGGTGGCCAACCGTTGAGCGAGTTCTTGGAGGATTTTCCAACGGTGAGTCGGGAACAGGCCATCGCGGCCATCCAACAGGCTTCGGACGCGCTGGTGGCCAATGCGACTTCTGCTTGACGAATGTATGCCGAAGCGTCTCGGCCGATTGATCGCGGGTCACACCGTCCGAACCGTGGCCCAGGAAGGTTGGACCGGGAAGAAGAACGGCGAATTGATCTCGCTCATGCTCGCCGCGGGCTTTGACGCGCTCATTACCGTCGATAAGGGCATTCGATATCAACAAAACCGAGCGAGCGTCGGTGTGGCGATCGTCGTTTTGTTGGCACCGAGCAATCAGTTGGTCGATCTCGCTCCGTTGGTTCCGAATCTGCTCGTGGCGCTCGAAAACATCCAACCGGGCGACATATGCGACGTGTGCTTGTAGTCGCTTAAACCGACCGGATTCTCGATTTTTTGCGAGGCCCACCCATGTCCGCACCGCCGCCTTTGCCCGGCCAAAACGCGCCGGACACCTACCCGGCGAAGGACCCGCCCGAGCTTCCCAAGGCCAAGGCCCCGCCCCCCGGTCGCAAGTTTCCCTGCCGACAGTGTGGAGCCAAGCTCGACTTCGACCCCAGCGTGCGCGGGCTCAAGTGCCCCTATTGCGGCTTCACCGAAGAAATCCCCGAAGCGAACGACGATCAAAAGGCCGAGGTTCTCGAACACGACCTCGACGAGTTCCTCGAACATCAAGACGAACGGGCCAACGCGACGATTACGGGGCACGCCTGCCAGGTCACGTGCACCGGTTGCGGGGCCGTCGTGTTGCTCGACGATTCGGTCGCGACCGAGAAATGCCCCTACTGCAGTACGCACCTCGAAAACAAGCCCGAGGAAGTCGAACATCTGATCGCGCCCGAATCGCTGTTGCCGTTCCTCATTTCCGATCGCGAGGCGCGTAGTTCGTTCAACAAGTGGGTGCACGGGCTTTGGTTCGCGCCGTCGGAGTTGAAACAACTCGCCAACCTCGGCCAGTTCGGCAGCGTCTACGGCCCCTACTGGACCTACGACGCGATGACGTACACGCGGTACACCGGCGAGCGCGGCGACAATTACACGGACACGGAATACTACACGGACTCGCAGGGCAAGCAACAATCGCGAACCGTGACGCGCACGCGCTGGTATTCCGTGAGCGGCGAAGTCGAACATTTCTTCGACGATGTGCTCGTGCGCGCTTCACACAGCCTTCCCGGACACTTGGTCGAACGGCTCGCTCCCTGGGAGTTAAAGGAACTCGAACCATTTCGCGACGAGTTCCTGAGCGGGCACACCACCGAACGCTATTCGGTGAGCCTGAAGGATGGCTTCGGTGAAGCGCGCGG
>JANLUE010000726.1:0-2888 GCA_031363325.1 Gemmataceae bacterium | reverse complement strand
CTCGAGCCCGGCCGGCCGTTGAAGATCGAGTTGTTCCACGACTTGCTCGACAAGTGCGACGGGTTGATTGAAAACTTCCGCACTGATTCGGCCGAGAAGATGGGCTTGGCGCCAACGGCCTTGCTCGCCCGCCATCCGCGACTCGTCGCTTGCTCGATTACGGGGTACGGCCACACGGGGCCGATGCGCAACGACCCCGGTTACGACCTGGCGATTCAGGCCCAGAGCGGATTCATGTCCGTCACCGGACCGACCGAGGGGCCGCCGAGCAAGGTCGGCGTCGCGGTCGCCGATGTGCTCACCGGAATGTATGCGGCCGTCGGGATTCTCGCGGGGCTGCGAGCCCGCGAGTCGTCCGGGCACGGCTATCACATCGATCTCGGCCTGCTCGATTGCGCCGTTGCGGCCCAGATCAATCTCGCCCAGGCGTACCTGCTCACGGGCCGCGTCCCGCCGCGGCCGGGCAACGCGCACTTTCAAATCGTCCCCTATGCCGTGTTCGCGGCCGCCGATGGTTGGCTCGTCCTCAACGTCGGCAACGATTCGCAATGGCAACACTTCTGCGCGGCCGCCGAACGATCCGACCTCGCGGCCGACGTTCGATTCACGACGAACCCACTCCGGGTTCAACATCGAATTGAGTTGTTCCCGATTCTGAACGAATTGTTCCAGACGCGGACCGTTGCCGATTGGTGCGCGCGGTTGGAGACGGCCCGCGTGCCCCACGCGCGGATACAGGACTATGCGGCCGTGTTCGCCGACGAACAGATGTTGGCGCGCGGCATGAAGATCACCGTCACCGATCCGGCCGGCCGGCCGGTTGACTTGATCGGGACGCCGTTCCACTTCACCGGCGCCGACGTGGCGGAGCCGAGGTTCCCGCCCGACCTGGGGCAGCACACGGACGAGGTTCTCCGGGAAATGCTGGGGCTCGACACCAACCGAATCGGCGAACTGCGGGCCGACGGAGTGGTGGCCTAATCGCTTCACACTCCCTTCAGGAACACATTGCGAAACTCGACCCGCGTGTTGTAACTTTGGAAGCCGATGTGGCCCTTCTCGCGGGCCAGGCCGGGGTGGCGCTTCTTCGTGTCGTCTTTGGCGTCGCCGGTATCGGCATCGACGAGCACGGCCCCGTTCAATTCGATCGTGACCTTCGAGCCCTTGCAGACGATGCGGATCGAGTTCCATTCGCCGATCGGTTTGTTGTTCGTCTTGGCGGCAGGGACGACATCGTAGATCGACCCCGTGTGCTGATAGTCGGCCAACTTGCCCGGCCAACCTTCGTCGTCGATCAGTTGAATCTCCATGCCGACGTAAGCCGGGTCGCCGGACTTCGGCGTCCGCAAGGCGACGCCGCTGTTCGCCCCCTTCGACATCTTGTACTCGACGCGCAACTCGAAGTCGCCGTATTCCTTTTCCGTCAGCAGGTAGCCACCGCCACCCTTCTCGACGTAGATCACGCCCTTCTCGGCACCCCAGGCCTTCGCTTCGCCCGTCGCTTTCCAGCCCGTCAAATCTTTGCCGTTGAACAGCGAAGTGAAGCCGGCCGGCGCGTCCTCGGCCTGGGCCGGGACGAACACCAGGGCGAGAATCGCACACGCGGTCGGGAGAGTTCGGCGCATCGAAGGCTCCGAGTCGAGGTGAGAAAGCGAACGAACCCCCTCGGAGGCCGAGGGGGTTCGTGGAAGATCGGTTTGTTACTTGATCTCGCGCGGCGGGATGGCGAGCACTTCCAGGTTCGGCGTGTTGGCTTCTTCGCTGCAACACTTCGGTTCGTCTTCGCAGCAGGGGGTTCGCGACGTCAGGGCGCAGCAACTCGGCGTCGGCGTGGCCTCAGCGGTGCACGAGACCGAGCAAGCCGACGTGTCGGCGGCCGACGAGGAGAACGGGCAGCATCCGCCGGACTGATGGTACACGTAGCCACCCGTCGCCAGGACGAGCGCCGCGAACACACCGGCCAGAGCCTTCGAGAACATGAATGATTCCTCCCAGGAGATCGGGAAATGGGTCGTAGGCATTGTCGCATTTGTGCGGCGGCAGTCAACCCAAAATGCGCAGGTCGGCACGCGCGGCCTCATACTCATCGGGCGTGTTCACGTTTCGAAGTGAAGCCAATTCCGGGTCCACGTTCGCGAAGTCCGTCGCCTTGAGCACGATCGTTCGACACTGATCGGCCACGTACACCGGCCGGAGTCGATTCTCATCAATCAGCGCCCGCACCGTGGGCAACACGGCTAGGCGATAGGCCGCCGCCAGGGGGTGGCGATAGCCGCCGACGTCCGGAATCGCCACGTCGTGCTCGCCGAGCGAATCGAGCACTCGCTGGACGAACGTCGGTTTCAGAAACGGCACGTCGCACGCTGTGAGATAGGCAACGGCCGCGCGCCCGGCGAGCGCTTCGAGCCCCATCGCCAGGCCGTTGAGCGGGCCCAGGTATTCGCGATCGTCGCGGGCGATCAGGACATCGTTAGGCAGGGCGGGCAACTCCTGCCCCTCGGCCGCCACGACGACGATCGGGTCGACCACGTCCCGTAGAACGCGGACGACCCGTTGCAGCAGAACTTCGTCGCCGAACGGCAGCATCGCCTTGGGTCGACCCATACGACTCGATCGACCGCCACACAAGACGATGCCGCCGGCCCTCTGGGGCAATGACGAAGGACGAATGCCCTCCAATGACGAAGGAATTCCGAATGAAGACAATGACGAATTCATGCCTAACCTTCGAATCAAGAACTCGTCATTTGGCTCAGTGAACCCGGGTAACCAGCGCGTTGTGAGTTCGTATCGCAGCCCTTCAGGCTGCCGTCGTTAGGCGGGCCAGTACCCAGGGCGTCGTCGGCTTCGCCGACTTGCCCTGGGCTGAACAATCCCAGGCCGTTGGC
>JANLUE010000716.1:0-7255 GCA_031363325.1 Gemmataceae bacterium | reverse complement strand
CACACTTCGGAAATCATTGGGCCATTTGAGGTTCATCTCACAGTGGCCGAATCGGACCGGCCCGACCTCCTGCGCGAACTCGCCGATGGACGCGGCTGGAAGTTGTTGCGGATCGAGCTCGCGCGGGGACTCACGCCCATTCAACCGATGATCACATTTCGTTGCCAAAGTTCGATGGCCGAAGCGATTCGCGCGGCCGTCTTGGCCGAACAAACGTTGCGCGAAGCCGGCCTTCATCCGGTGCGTCGGAAACTCGAAGCGGACGCCACTTCGGCCGGAGTGCCGCAACGGGACGACGAGCCGCACGAACCTGGACGATACTTCGAGCATCACGTCAAGGTCGTCCAATTGGCGAATGAAGCGATACAAACTCTCGTGGCAATCGCGGAGCCGCGCGGCGCCCACGTTTCGCGGAACGCCTTGAAGCTTCGCGACGATGGCCGAGTCGAACGATTCGTAACCCTCCGGGCCTTCGACGTTGGCTGGCCGACGGCGCGAGATCGACTCGACTCCTTGTTGGCCGACTTGCGAACGGCCGGCCAGGTTTGGGTGTCCGTTGAATCGGAGTATGTTGTGTCCGATACTCGACTCGACCTCGACGAAGGTTGGTTGGAGGGTGCGTGATGTTTGGCTGGCTGAGCCGATTGACGGGCCGGGCCGATTCGGTAGAGCCGCGGTTCGTGCCGCCCGAGAACCTGATTCCCTTTCCGATGCAAACCGAGTTTGGCGTTCTGCGACACCGCTTGCTGGAGCGGATTGCTCGCAGTCGATTCGCGGACAACTACATCTTGCGCGGTAGTTCCGTGATCAAACATTGGTTGCCCGAGATCGCCCGCGAGCCGCAAGACCTCGACTTCGTTTCGACGTATCCCCACGATCCGGATCGTTGCACAAACGAAATCTTCGAAGCGTGCAATTCGTCCGATCCGGGGCCGACGATGTTCCAATTGACGGAACAAAACATCCTGCCGATGTGGGAATACGATCTGTTCCCGGGCATCCGTTTTCACGTCCCGGTTGCCCTGGACAATCGCCATCCGACGGTTCAGCTCGACGTGGCCTTTGACAATGTGCCCGCGTTACCGACGGAGGTGATTGAACTCTCGTTATCCGGCGAATCGCCGGTCCGGGCGCGAGCCTGGACGCGTGAAGCGTGCCTGGCGTCCAAGTTGTGTTGGCTCGCCAACGACTGCAAGACGGGCACACCGGATACGAACGATGTCGGCGACGCCATTCTTCTGGCCCGGCACGGTGACATTCGGCCGGCCATTTTGTGCGAATGCATCGCGTCCATCCTCGCGACGCAGGGCAACGATCTTTCGGTCTTCGATGCCTGGGACCCGCACGTCGTTCGCGAATTCGATCAATTCTCGAAGATCGATCGGCCTTACCCGGACGCTTCGGCGGCGAACCCCCTGGCGCATTCGGCCGTCCGGGCTTCGTACGGCTGGCTCATCGATTTGATCCATGATGTGATTCCGCTCGTTGCCGGCCTGATCTGGTTTCCGCCACTCGAGGAATGGACCTTCCTCGTCGCGATGGCCGCCGACCCAACCGACCCCACGCCCGGAAGTGCCTACGCCGACTGGTTGCTGGAACGAAGCGACCTACGCGGCGAGTTGCTCGCCATCCACGTCCGCGCGACGTTCGGCAACTTGACCTTCCCGGACGCCGTTCGACGCCAGGAACTCATCCCATGCGTGCCAGCGAAATGGTGTCGGTGGGTGAAGATTCTTCGGTGAGAGCCAAGCCTGGACGCGGGCCCCGCTTAGAGCGTGTTACCGAAAGATGTAGCGGGGGGCCTCATTTCGCCGGCCATTCGCACGAGGGTTCCGTGGGACAGGTTTTCAACCTGTCCCACGGAACATCGCCCGTTAGGCGGGAGTATTCGATTTGACAATTTGCCGCCGTATTGTGAATGGTTCTCTGACGAAAATTGTTAGCCAATGGAGAGGGTTCTGTAGGACAGGTTAAAGACCTGTACTACAGAACCCTCGTGCGAATGGCGGGCGAAATGAGACCCACGCTACATCTTCCGGCCATTCGCTCCATTCGACATCAACTCAACTACACCCGCTCGTCTCGCCGCAGGAATCGCACTTGGCGCAGGCGCCGCTGCGGACCAGCGTCAACTGGCCGCAGGCGGAACAGGGGTCGCCTTCGTAGCCCTTTTGGCGGGCCTGCTTGATGCGGTCGGCGAGCAAGACGCCGGCGGCCGACGCGGTCGCGGCGCTGGGCTTCACGGCCGTGGCGACGTAGCCGCCATTCGATGGCTTCGCGCCGTTGCCGTTCGTTGGTTTCGAACCATTGCCGTTGCCGGGCGTCAGGCGCACGTGGTCGGACTTGGGGACGGCCAGGCGACGTTGGGACTTCTTCGGCTCGACGATCCGCTCGCTGATCACTTCTTCGCCCTCGTAGTCGGGCTCTTCGCGATGGAGCGCGTCGCCACGCAGGGCGTCCGGTTCGACGTGGGCCAGTTCGTATCGGCCCAGGTAAGTGACCGCCAACTCGCGGAAGATGTAGTCGATGATCGACGTGCTCATCTTGATGTGCGGGTTGCCGGCCACCGTTCCGTTTGGTTCGAAGCGGGTGAACACGAACGCGTCCACGAATTCTTCGAGCGGTACGCCGTGCTGGAGGCCAAGCGAGATCGCGATCGCGAAGCAGTTGGTCATACTGCGGAAAGCGGCCCCCTCCTTGTGCATATCGACGAAGATTTCGCCGAGCGTGCCGTCCTCGTACTCGCCCGTCCGCAGGTAGACCTTGTGATTGCCGATGCGGGCCTTCTGCGTGTAGCCGGCCCGGCGATCGGGCAAGCGCCGCCGCCGGGCGATGTAGCGATGCACGATCTTCTCGGCGATGCGGACCGCTTCGGGCTTCGCGGGCACGACGACCGGGGCCGGCGCTTCTTCCGACGCGGCGGCGAGCGTCTCCAGTTCGGGGGCGTCGGCGATCGAGTTGAGCGGCTGGCTCAGCTTCGAGCCATCGCGGTACAACGCGTTCGCCTTGACCATCAAGCTCCAGCTCAATTCGTACGCTCGCTTCACGTCCTCGACGGTCGCTTCGTGCGGCATGTTGATCGTCTTCGAGATCGCCCCGGAGACGAACGGCTGGGCGGCCGCCATCATGCGAATGTGCGATTCGACCGACAGGAATCGTCGACCCGTCTTGCCGCACTTGTTGGCGCAGTCGAAGACCGGGAGATGTTCGGCCCGAAGGTGCGGCGCCCCTTCGATGGTCATCGTGCCGCAGACGAACTCGCTCGCTTCAGAAACTTGCTCGCGGGTGAAGCCGAGGTGGGCGAGCAGGTCGAACTGCGGTGCCTCGAAGACTTCGGGTCGGAGGCCGAGCGTGTCGCGCAGGAACTCGTCGCCGAGCGTCCAGCGGTTGAAGGCGAACTGAATCTCGAACGCGCCGGACATGGCCGCTTCGAGCTTGACGAGCGCATCGTCCGTGAAGCCCTTAGCTCGAAGCGAGGCGGGGTTGACGTGCGGGCAGCCGATCAATGTGCCCGAGCCGCGACAGTAGCGAACGATGTCTTCGACCTGCTTCGGTTCGTAGCCGAGCCGCGTGAGGGCTGGCGGCACCGATTGATTGATGATCTTGAAGTACCCGCCCCCGGCGAGTTTCTTGAACTTGACGAGCGCGAAGTCCGGCTCGATGCCGGTCGTATCGCAATCCATCACGAGGCCGATCGTGCCGGTCGGCGCGATCACCGTCACCTGGGCGTTGCGGAACCCGAAGCGCTCGCCGAGTTCGACCATGCGGTCCGCTTCACGACGGGCGGCTACGAGTAGATACTGCGGGCAATACAGCGGCGCGATTCCGACCGGGGCGACGGTGAGGTCCTCGTATTCGTGCGGCGGTTCGTTGTAGGCGGCGCGGCGGTGATTGCGGACGACGCGTTGCATCGCGTCCTTGTTCGCCTCGTAGCGAACGAACGTGCCCAATTCGCCGGCCATCTCGGCCGAGGTCGCATAGGCGACCGAATGCATGATCGCGGTCAACGCCCCGGTCTGGGCGCGGCCCTCGTGCGAATCGTACGGGATGCCCTGTACCATGAGCAACGCGCCGAGGTTGGCGTAGCCGAGGCCAAGCGTGCGGTAGTCGTACGACTTCTGAGCGACCGGCTTGCTCGGGAACTGGGCCATGTAGACGCTGATCTCGAGGATCATCGTCCAGAGTCGATTGGCGTGCACGTACGAGTCCACGTCGAACTTGCCGGCCGTGGCGTCGTGGAACTTGATCAGATTCAGGCTGGCGAGATTGCAGGCGGTGTCGTCGAGGAAGAGATACTCCGAGCACGGATTACTCGCATTGATCCGCCCGTCCGCCGGGCACGTGTGCCATTCGTTGATGGTCGTGTCGAATTGGACCCCGGGGTCGGCGCAGCTCCAGGCGGCGAAGGCGATCTGATCCCACAGATCGCGGGCCTTCATCGACTTGCTGGCTTTCGGTGCCCGGTTCGCGCTCGCCGCCTTGGCCTTCTCGGTTCGCCAGTACAGATTCCAGTCGCCGTCGTCGGCGACGGCCTTCATGAACTCGTTGGCGATCCGAACCGAATTGTTCGAATTCTGGCCGGACACCGTGTAGTAAGCCTTCGAGTTCCAGTCGGTGTCGTACTGTTCAATTTCGAGGCCGGTGTACCCCTGGTGGGCGAGTTGAATCACGCGGGCGATGTAGTTCTCGGGTACGAGCGCGTTGCGGGCGTCGACGATCGCCTTGCGGAGTTCGACGTTCTGCTTCGGGTTGAACTTGTCTTCGGGCTTGGTCGAACCGTTGATCGACTTCAACACGGCGTTGAGGTGCTTGTTCAGGAGCTTCGAGCCCTGGACGAGCGCGGCCACCTTTTGTTCTTCGATCACTTTCCAGTTCACGAACTCTTCGATGTCCGGGTGATCGAGTTGGAGGACGACCATCTTGGCTGCCCGACGCGTGGTGCCGCCCGACTTGATCGCACCGGCGGCGCGATCGCCGATCTTCAGGAAGCTCATCAGGCCCGACGACTTGCCGCCGCCCGATAGCGGTTCGCCTTCGCCACGCAGGCCCGAGAAATCGGAACCGGTGCCGCTGCCATACTTGAAGATGCGTGCTTCGCGGACCCACAGGTCCATGATGCCGCCTTCGTTGACGAGATCGTCCTCGACGGCCTGGATAAAACACGCGTGCGGCGCTGGGCGCTCGTAGGCGCTCGTGCTGCGTTCGATCTGGCCGGTTAGCGGGTTGACGAAGGTGTGGCCCTGGGGTGGGCCTTCGATGCCGTAGGCCCAGTGCAGGCCAGTGTTGAACCACTGGGGGCTATTCGGGGCGGCCATCTGGTTGGCCAACATGTAGCAGACTTCGTCGAAGAACGCCCGCGCGTCGGCCTCGGCCGTGAAGTAGCCGCCCTTCCAACCCCAGTACGTCCAGCATCCGGCCAGACGCCGGAACACCTGTCGGCTATCCGTTTCGCCGCCGAGTTCCGAACCCTGTGCGGGCACAGTGCGCTGGAGCCACTCGGGCACGCCGTCTTCGTACACCTTGAACTGAGCGGTCGGCACGCCGGCGCGGCGGAAGTACTTTTGGGCCAGGATGTCGACGGCGACTTGCGACCACCCATCCGGGACCTTCACGTCTTTCATCTCGAAGACGACCGACCCGTTCGGGTTCACGATCCGCGACGTCCGTGCGGCGAACGGCAGCGAAGCAAACGGGTCCGACCCTTCGTGGGTGTACAAGCGGGTAACACGCATCGGAGATCACCATCCATCATGGAGGTTGAGGATAAACTATTGTTTACTACTGGACGGAATAACACAAGCGAATTCAGACTCCATCCCGATTTTTTGTCTGGCCCTCGGGGCCGCATTCCGGGTACCAACGGATCCGTCGGAAGAACCGGACGTGAAGGGCAGTCTAACCGGCAGTGAACAACCGTCCGTGTGAATTTTGGTTGGTTGGAAGAAAGGGCCGCGCCGATCGCTGATCGGAATTCACCGGAGATATTGACAGGTGAAGAAGTTGCGTCGCCAGCGGCGACGGAGAAACGTGCGGGCTGGATTGTGAAAAAAGCGCGAACGTCGGCGGGCATCGGAAAAACCCGGTCCGCCGAAGTTCGATTGAAGAAACGCCGCGAAGAATTATTCCAACGTTCGTCTCTGGGCAAAGGCGTGTTCGCCAGCTGTCACCGAACCGAAGCGACCGGACGCCAACTCGGGACTGGCAACGGTCGGCCCGAACCGAACAGGATTTCCTTCCAGTACCCCCACCCGAACCCCGCGTGAATCGCTGCGAACACGAAGGGCAAGCGCGCCAGCGACACGCCCGCCGATCGCATCCGAACTCGTAGCGACTCGGCCGCGAGGACCGCGAAGTAGAACACCACGCTGAGCGCCAACACGATCCCGACCGGTTGCCACAGGACCGAAAGCACGAACCCGACCCAGAGCCACGCCAACCAGAGTGGCGGAACCAGGCTCGGCAGCGTGATGGTGTTCGGGAACTTGCGGCCGAGCCGAGCTCGGCCACGCCCGTAGCGCGCCATCTGAAGGGCCAGGGCCGACAGACTGGCTCGCGGCTGGTAGTCGACCGCGATGGCCGGCGTGAAGTAACACGTCAACCCGGCCCGGCGGGCCCGGGTGTTGAACTCCACGTCTTCGCAGGCGTCGAACGATTCGTCGAACAAACCGATCAGGTCGAAGACCTCACGTCGGTACGCGACGGCCACGTTGTCCGGATCGACGAAGCCGGCCCGGTCCGAATAGATCGACGAATCGGGGTTGTGCCCGAGCCACGACGCCCGGGCCGCGCCGACCGCACACTGCAGGGCCGTCGGTCGTGTGGCTCGAAGCGGCTGAGGCCGCCCCAGCGTGTCGGCTCCGCTCGACTCGAACGCCTCGACCAAGTTGCCGAGATAGTTGGGATCCGTGATCTCGCAGTGCCCATCAACGACCACGATGTACTCGCCCGAACTCCACTCGACGCCAACGTTCCGGGCGGCGCTCGCGAGCCGACGGGGGTTCTCGAGCAATTCGAGGTTCGGCATCGAGCGCTGCACTTCGCGAACGATCGCGGCCGTCCCATCGTCCGACCCGCCATCGATCACGAGGACTTCGTAGTCCGCGATCGGAAACGCCTGATTCGCGAGCCCGGCCAACGTCCGCCGTATATGAGCCGACTCGTTCCGCACGGGAACGATCACGCTGACTTTTAACATGGAGAGGAGTCCTTTCCTCTTGGTCATTGGTCATTGGTCATTGGTCATTAGTCATTGGTC
>JANLUE010000681.1:0-2373 GCA_031363325.1 Gemmataceae bacterium | reverse complement strand
GAAGACACGCGCGACACGGCTTTCGTCATTTTCGCCGTCACGATCGGCATGTCGATCGGGGCGGGCTACGCGATCCTCGCCGCGCTTGGCCTGCCGGCCGTCCTGTTCGCCGCCCTCGCGATGCGCCTGGCCGATTCGTATGGCTCGTCCAATGTGAAGGCCAACCTAACCGTCCGAATCGGCATCGGCCACGATCCGCATATGCTTGTGGAAAAGGTGTTCTCACAGTATGTGACCGATGTTCGCCTCACGTCGACGGGCACGGCGAGCAAGGGAGCCTCGATCGAGTTGACCTGGCACGTGCGCATCCATCGGCCCGGCACGGAAATCGCGCTCGTCCAGGCCCTGAACCGAGTGGAAGGCGTTCAAGGCGTCGAGTTGCGAATCGTGTAGAAAGTCCTGCAAAACTGCATACATGGGCCAGCATTCGTCAGAATGGCAGAACGAAGCAGCGCTCGCGGGCCGCTCGCCGATGTCCGGTCGACCCGACTCGCGGAGCGAGTCGGCCACACGGGCCATGTTGAAACACTCCTTCCCCTTTCGTTGTCAACCCATTAGAATTGGCTGGTAGAAATCCTCTCTCATTCGTTCCTTCCCGGAGGCTCGGCCATGAAGTCGCGCCGTGGGTTTACGCTCATCGAGTTGTTGGTCGTGATCGCGATTATCGCGATTTTGATCGGGCTGTTGTTGCCGGCCGTGCAAAAGGTGCGCGAGGCGGCCAATCGAATCAAGTGCATGAACAACCTGAAGCAAATCGGGTTGGGCGTTCACAACCACCACGACCAACTCGGCAAATTCCCGACCGGGAAGGCCAAGGACTACCGCGGCGTGGTTCCGGGGGCCGTCGTGTACGCCCGCTGGTCGATCCACAGCCAACTGCTGCCATTCGTCGAGCAGGACAACCTGTTCCGGTCGATCAACTTCAGCTTCCCGCCGGAGACGCCCGGTATGGCCGGGGTCGTGCCGTTCATGCCGCCGTACCAGAACCCCGGTCGCGAGAACGCGGCGGCGTGCCGGACGCAGGTGAACCTGTTCCTTTGTCCTTCCGACCCGGCCCCGCTGAGCGGCGACTGGCCCGGCATGAACAACTACTACGCGAACCAGGGCACGCAGTTCCTCTGCGATCTGTCCGAGGCCCAGCTGTCCACCGTGAACCCGACCGAAGTGCCGAACGGCCCGTTTTACTACCTCAGCAAGACGAACATGGCCTCGATCTCGGACGGGCTGAGCAACACGGTTCTGTTCAGCGAAAAGCTGCGTGGCCGTGGCATCCCCGATCCGCGGACCGACATGTTCACCATGTCCGCGACGACCACTTCCGACACGACCTACACGACCTGCAAGGGCCTGAATCCGTTGACCGCGACGCCACTCACCAGCAAGCAAGGGGCGAGCTGGGTGATGGGTGAGATGTGCTGCACGACTTACAACCACATGGATACGCCGAACACCGTGACGTGTGCCGGCATCGGCTTCCAGGGCAACATGTCGAACATGCCGATGCAAGTTCCGCCGTCGAGCCGGCATCCGGGCGGGGTGCAATGCGTCATGGGCGATGGCTCGGTGCGGTTCGTGCGGGATGGCATCGACCTGCCAACCTGGCGATCCATGGGCACGAGTTCGGGCGGCGAAACGTACAGCGCCGAGTGAGGCCCACCACCATGCGAATCTCGATTTTGATTGCGGCGTTCGGCGCGGCGATTCTGGCGGGTTGTTCGAAAAACCCCGGCGCGGAACAATTCATCCCGCCGGCCGCGAACGCTCGCCAGGCTCTGGACGCGGCGCTGACCCGCTGGAAGGGCGGGCAGTCGCCGGAGAAGTTTCCGTTCGAGAATGCCACGGTCCAGATCGCCGACGCGGCCTGGGCCAGCGGCCTTAAGCTGACGGGCTTCGAGATCGTGTCCGAGGAAGCGAATGAAGGGCCGCGCGCCTTCAACGTCAAGTTAAAGACGAGTCGCGGCGAGCAGGCGTTGAAGTATTACATCGTCGGGATCGACCCGTTGTGGATCTACGCCGAGGCCGACTACAAGAAGATGTCGGGAGGCTGACATGGCCCGACTCGCAGTGTGTCTGGCGCTCATGGCGGTCGGCTGTTCGGAACGGGCCGACCCGTCCAAGTACTACCCCGACTCCGACAAGGCGACGGCCGCACTGGAACTGTCGCTCAACGCCTGGCGCGACGGCGCGCCGGGCTGGACCGTGCCGGGCAGCGCCAATCCGACCGTCGAGTTCGTCGACACCCATCGCCCGCCGAACAAGAAGCTCAAGGCGTTCAAGATATTGAGCCAGGTTCCCGGCGACGGCCCGCGCGAATTCATCGTCCGCCTAACGATCGAAGGCGTGGCCGACGACCCGAAAGTGCGCTACATCGTC
>JANLUE010000667.1:0-2366 GCA_031363325.1 Gemmataceae bacterium | reverse complement strand
TCGGCGGCGATCATCAGCGAATCGGCACACGCCGGACCAACTATGTCGGCGTCACGTTCAAGCACGCGCTCCTGCCGACTTGGGTGGCGAATTATCGCTACCGCGAGAAACTCTTTCGCGTCCTGGTAAACGGACGGTCGGGAAAAGTGGCCGGCGATCGCCCCTGGAGTTGGGTGAAAATTTCCGCCCTGATTATTTTGATAATTGCGGCAATCGTTTTGATCGTGGTCCTCGTCGGACAGTTTAAGGGGAAGTCCGCGCCGAGGCGGGCTCATGCAACTGGCGAGCCGACGTTGGCGAATAATCCGGGCTCTGGGAACTATTTCCCCGGTCCGGATGTCGAACGTCGGTGTTCATCTTGGAATTGGGTGACGGAGTCGCCCGATCGGCGCGATCGTCACGACGGTCGCGAATTGCCCGGCCTTCACAGCCCGAACTCGCGCGCTCACGAATGCGTCGCGGCCCATCGGAGTTCGGTTGTGCGGTCTTGACAGCAACGGCTAGAATGCCGCCAATTGAATGATCCCCTGGTCCGCGCGACCGGGCCAACCCGTTGAATATTCCGAACCCGACTCGCGGCCGGAGATCGCCCGCCAGGGCCACAATCTCCCGATTCGCATTCATTGTTCCTCAATGGTCTCGCGCCGATTTCGGCGCGGGTCGGCCCGCGGATTACCGTTTGGCGGCCGGCGGAAGCCGGACGGCCGCCGCGTATTTCATCCCGTATGTCATCCCGCCGGGGCCCGGCCCCGAACTCGTGTGAGCGTCCCATGAATTCGCAGTCTCTCCTCGGTTCCCTCCGTCGCAAATTCCTCGCCAATTCCGCTCGCCGGACCCCGGCGACGAGCGGCCGAAAGCTGAAGGTGGAGTCGCTCGAACAACGCGTCGTCCCCTCGACGATCCCCGCCCCGGTGATCGACCAAACCTCGATCCGCCAGATCGATGGCAACGGGTATTCCCCGGCGCTCGTCATCAATCCGACGAATCCCAATCAACTGGTGTCGGCGTTCATTCGGACGCGGATCAACAGCTTCGACGATGGAACGATCAACCACGTTGAACTCAAGTTTTCGAACAACGGCGGCCAGTCCTGGTTCACCTTTCAACCGGACAATACGGGGTTCAATTCCGCCGTTGGCGTCTCGACGCCGCTGGGCGTGGACCCCAAGGCCTCTTCGGCGACGGTGGCCGTCCCGTACACGAACGCCGGCACACCCTCGGTCGCCTTCGATCGATTCAACAACGTCTTCCTGACGTACGCCGAGCATAACGCGGACAACACGAGCGGCCGAATCGTCCTGCGGAAATTCGCCTTCTCGGGGACCAGTTTCACCGAGACGAACCTCGACGCGACCGACCCAAACAGCGGGACGGGCGAGCGGACCATTTACATTTGGTCCGACGCTGATCAAGCGTTCAACCCGGTCGTGGCGATCGACACGAACGTCAACTCGGCCGGCGGCGTCTACACCGATCCGGTCAGCGGCGTGACGCAAACGGACGCCCTCGCCGGCGCGCAGACTTCGGCCGGGACGACGCGCGTCTTCGTCGCCTGGAACACGAACAACCTCGCGGGTGCCTTCGGCAATACGCCGAACACGATTCGGCTCGCCATTTCGGACGACGGCGGTGCCAAGTTTGGTGCGACTTCGCTGATTAACGACGACGGAAACTTCACCGGCATCAGTCGGTATTCGCAGCCAAAGATCGTCTTCACGCAGGGTCGAGCCGGCGTCGCCACGAGCGGCGGGCGGATGATCCTCGTCTGGTCCGATTTCGGCGACCCGACCTTCCCGACGGTCCTGGGCGAAACCCGCCAGTTCACGGCCGGTACTGTGCCGCTGACCCAAGAACTGACGAACCGAATTCCGAAGGACATCATCGACGCGGTCGCCGATCCGGCCGACGCGAACATCCCGCACGACACCACTCCGACCAATTTCATCCTTGGCACGCTCAATGGGGCCGGGATTACCCGCATTGACGACCTCTCGATCACGTTGAACATCGTCCACGACGACCTGAAACATCTGCTGATCGAACTCGTCGCTCCGAACGGGACAGCCCTCACTCTTGTGAAGAACCGGGTCGATAACGCCAATGTAGATGATGGCTTCGGAATTGACGGCACGGTCCTGGGCGTCGTCAACGATGTGTTCCAGCTTGGCACCACGTTCGCCGATCACGGGTCGCGCGTGATCTTCTTCGATGGCACCACGGACAATCCTTACGTCGGAGATTATCAGGCGTTCGGTGGGTCGCTCTACGACACGTTCGGATCACTAACTTCGACCCAAATCACCAGTGGCAACTGGATTCTGCGCGTCACGGACATGCGGGACTCGAGCGATGCCGGCACCACGCCG
>JANLUE010000659.1:0-1001 GCA_031363325.1 Gemmataceae bacterium | reverse complement strand
GATCGAGCGTGTCTTCGATCGTTTTGCCACGCCGCAACATGCGGAAGAAATTGGCGACCGCCTTGCCGTCTTCGGTCCCTTCGTACCACTTCTTCGAAACGTCCACGTGATGCGTTTGGATGTCGAAGATGAATTGATCCTTCGGCCACTTCTCGTCGAACGCGGCCGGGTCTTTCGTCTCGGCGGCGGAGACCTCGTAGTACGGACCAAACACCTCGTTCATCGCCGCGAGCGCCGACGCCATGCCCGCCCCGGTCCGTAGGAAGCCGCGCCGATCGAGCCCCAGGGCCCGGCCATTGGCGTCGCTCAGGTCCGCGAGCCGCGCTTCGACGGCGAGTTGTTCCGCGGTCTGTGGCGGCGGGATGAACTCCTCGTTGGACGCGATCCGCGTGGGAATCGGCGACCGAACGTCATCGAGATCGCATTGACGAACCCACATGGCGCAGCTCCAGAGAGGGGATGGCTGTTATACCCGGAGCGCGAGCGGGAGTTTCAACTTGGCGCGACGGCGAATGGCCTTGACGACTTCGCATTCTGCGAAGATACTGGTTTGAGAGGGCGAACAGGAGTGCCGTCGTGCACGTCATCTCGAAAAAGAGGCTCCAAGAGTTTTGGAGTCGCCACCCAAGTGCTCGGCCGCCACTCGAGGCGTGGTATCAGGTGGTCAAGAGCGTCGAATGGGAGAACTTTGCCGAAGTCCGAGCGACGTTCAATTCAGCCGATCGCGTTGGCAAGTTCGTCGTCTTCAATCTTGGCGGGAACAAGTTTCGGCTGATCGCGGCGATTCACTTCAATCGTGGCAAACTGTTCATTCGACAGGTGTTGACGCACGCCGAATACTCGCGGGGCGAATGGAGTGAAGTGACATGACGACACGCATCAACGGTTCCGCGAACGCGCATTATGGGACGAACGCCGATCGATATCTGGAATTGATCCAGGCCTTTCCGCTGCGCCCCCTCCGGTCCCGGGCCGACCTCGACCGAGCGGTTTCGGTGATC
>JANLUE010000637.1:0-2411 GCA_031363325.1 Gemmataceae bacterium | reverse complement strand
CGGCAGTCCGGACACGGTACTCGAACGGCATCGCGAGACGCAAGAGAAATTTGAAGGCGGGGTCGATCTCACCGTGCAGCCGGGCGACTGGCCCGAGTATCGCGGGCCGAACCGGGACGGCGACGCGTCGGGACAACCAATCGCGAAGGATTGGGCCACGAGCCCGCCGAAGGAACTATGGCGACAACCGGTTGGCGGTGGGTTCTCGGGCTTCGCGACGGCCAATGGCTTCCTGGTCTCGATGGAACAACGCCGTGACCGCGAGGTCGTCGTTTGCTACGAGGCGGCGACGGGTCGCGAAGTTTGGGTGGCGGGCTGGAACGCCCGCTTCGTCGATCGCCAGGGTGGCGACGGGCCGCGCGCCACGCCGACGATCGCCGGAGGTGATGTGTTCGTATTCGGTGCCGCGGGCCGATTGGTTTGTCTGAATGGCAAGGATGGCTCGGAGAAATGGGCCGTCGAGACTCTCGAAGGGCAGAAGAACCTGACCTGGGGGATGTGCGGTTCGCCGTTGGTCGTCGGCGAGCGCGTGATCGTGAACCCCGGGGCACAGGGTGGCGCCGAGAGCGTCCGGGCCGTCCGGGCGTACGATCGTTCGACCGGCAAAGAACTGTGGGCCAGCGGCGACTCCGGGGCGGGCTATTCGTCGCCGCAGCTTTCGACCCTGTGCGACCAAAAGCAAATCGTTCTCTTCGACGCCTTCGGCGCCTCCAGCTTCGATCTGGACTCCGGGCGAATCCTCTGGCGCTTCCCGTTCAAGACGGACTTCGATGTCAACGCCGCCCAGCCACTTGTGATCGGCAAGGACACGCTCCTGATCGGAGCGGGCTACAACCACGGCGGTGCGCTGTTGAAGATCGAAAACACCAACGGCGAATGGTCGGCCAAGGAAATCTGGAAGTCGAAGCCGATGCTCATGCGCTACAAATTCGCCAACCCCGTTCGCCGGGAGGGCCACGCGTACGGGCTCAACGATGGCATCCTCGAATGCATCGACCTGAAAACCGGCAACCGGGCCTGGAAGGACGATCGCCGGCGTGGCAAGGGCGAGGCGTTCGGCGACGGCCAAATCCTGGTGTGCGACGATCGAATCATCGCGCTGACGGAGTTCGGCGAGCTCGTCATCGTCGAGGCAAGCCCCGACGGCTACAAGGAGTTCGGCCGCGTTCAGGCGTTGACCAAAGGAACGAAGACCTGGAACAACCCGACGCTCGTCGGCGGGCGGATCTACGTTCGCAACGACGGCGAAATGGCGTGCTACGACTTGACGGTGGCGCGGACGGTCGCCAAGTGACTGACGATGCAATCGCCCAAATCGGCCTTCCCGCATTCGCCGATTCGCGTTATACGCGTGCCTCCAACTGATCCGCGAGGCCCGGCCGTGACGCACGCTTACCGAAGCGCCCTTGTCGCCTTGATTTTCGCCACGTCCGCCTTCGCGGCCGATCCGGTCGCGGCCATCGTGAATGGCGAGTCGATCGCCAGCGCCGAGGTCGAGGCGTTGCTCGCTCAGGCACCCGCCATCGAGAAGCGAATCACGCCGGTCGAGAAGAAACAGCAACGGCTCGACGCGCTCAACTTGCTCGTCGACGAACGACTCGTTCGACAGTTTCTGCGCCAGCACGGTCCGAAGGTCGAGCCGGCCGAGGTCGATCGACAGTATGCCGCGCTCGAAAGCTCCCAGAAAGCGGCCGGCAAATCGATCGAGGCCTATTTGAAAGAAGTGGCGCTCACGCCGGCCGAGGTTCGCGAGAACTTGCGTCTGCTGTTGCAACTCGCCAAATACCTGGAGAACCAGGCGACGACCGAACGGCTGAAGGGCTACTACGAAGCGACGCGCGATCTGTTCGATGGCACGACCGTGCGGGCGAGCCACATTGTGATTCGGCTCGGATCGACGACATCGACCGAAGAACGTCGCAAGGCGTTCGAGAAATTGCGTGGCGTGCGGGCCGAATTGCTGGCCGGGCGAGTCGAGTTCGCCTCGGCCGCCAAGGCTCATTCCGAGTGCCCGAGTGGCCCGCGTGGCGGCGACCTGGGGTTCATCGCCCGCAAGTTTCAGGCGGACGAATCGTTCGCCCGGACCGCGTTTTCGATGAAGCCGAACGAACTGAGCGACGTTGTTGAAACGGAAACGGGCTACCATCTCATCCTGGTCACCGAGCGCAAGCCGGGCAAAGGCAGCCGCTTCGAGGACTCGCTCGCGGACATCCGGGAGTGCTTCACGACCGATTTGAAGCAAGCGATCGTCGCCGACCTGCGCAAGAAGGCTCGCATCGAACTTCGGTTGAAGGACTAACGAGGCTCCGCCTCAGACCTACGAGGCATGTTGGTGGCTGGTTCCATAAGAATGGCTCCGGCCGATCGGCGGGTCTGCTCGCGCAGCCCCATTAATAGACCGCTCAAGGCGG
>JANLUE010000612.1:0-1005 GCA_031363325.1 Gemmataceae bacterium | reverse complement strand
GCTTGACGATCCGCTTGCGGGTCTTGGGGCGGTCCCAGCTCGTGCGCGTTTCGTCGTCTTGCAGGAAGGCCGAGGGGACGGTACTCGAGCCCTGGTCGTCGAGGTCGGGTTGGTCCCTGGCGTCTTCGCCGGAACCCAGGGAGACGACCGCTTCGGACTTGGTGGGGCCGGTTCGCGGGCGGGCCGGGGCGCTCCAGTCGGCACGCTTGCCGGCCAGCACGTTGGTCAGGTCGGCCGCCAGCTCCGAGCCCTTCTGATAGCGCCAAACCGCGTTCTTCGCGAGCAGTTTGTGAACGACACTAGCGACCGTGTCCGGAATCTCTGGCCGATGCGTCTGCACGGCGATCGGGGCTTCCGAACCGTGTCGCATCACCTTTTCGAGTGCGGTCCCGCCGGGGAAAGGGACTTCGCCCGTGAGCAGGTAGTAAAACGTGCAGCCGAGCGAGTACAAGTCGGCCCGGCCATCGACCTTACGATGGTCGCGGGCCTGTTCCGGCGAGATGTAGTCGGGCGTGCCCGGTACTGAGGTCGCGGCCGTGTGCTGGGCGTCGACGACATCGTCGGGGGTCATTACGATCGCCAAGCCGAAGTCGAGAATCTTGATTTGCGGGCCGCCGGACGTCTGCTGGACGAGCAAGTTGGCGGGCTTCACGTCGCGATGGACGAGTCCCAGTTCGTGGGCGTAGTCGAGACCCACGGCCGTCTGGCGGATGTACTCGCAGGCCTGATCAATCGGCAATCGGCCGCGATCCTTGATGAGTTGCGACAGGTTCGGCCCGTCGACATACTCCATGACCAGAAAAATCCGGTCGCCGGCCTGATTCGCGTCGTAGGCCGTCACGATGTTCGGATGAGTCAACTTCGCCGCCGACCGTACTTCGCGCTGGAACAACTCGCGGGCCCGATCGGTCTTGGTCAGGCTGGGGGCCAAAACTTTCAGGGCAACGAATCGGCCCATCGTCTGGTGGACGGCCTTGAACACGCGGCCCATGCCGCCGCGGCCGA
>JANLUE010001433.1:0-3163 GCA_031363325.1 Gemmataceae bacterium | reverse complement strand
GGGGGCGGGGGGTTCGGCACTGCGCGTCGCGCCGAGACCTCACCCCCTAACCCCCTCACCGAAGCGGAGAGGGGGAGAAATCGGGTTACCGCATCAGCGCCGCGAGCACGTCGCTGATGAGCCAGTGACGCAGGTCGGCGTCTTTGACCAGGCCCTTGCGGACGGCGAGCGTCAGGGCGTGCGGGTTTTCGGGGACGGGGACCGCCGAGTATTCGAGCAGGTCCCACTCGGGGAAGCAGTTTCCACCGGCGACGCCGGGCACGGTTCGCGACGGCACGAAGCCGATCGACCAGCCGCGCAAGACGCCCTCGGCGTACAGGGCGAAGACATCACGGGCGAACGGCGACGATTCGCTGAACTTCGTCTCGGCGACGATCCGGTCGGGCTCGATCGTCAGGCGTTCGCAAGTGCCGATCGGCGGTAGGGTGCGTTGATGCGCCCACAGCACGACGGGGTTGCGCAGGTACTCGTCGGCGTTCCGCAGGCCGGCCGGGACGATCACGTCGCCCGCCCGGTCGGGGTTCGTCGTCGAAATCACCGCCCGAACGATCATCCGACTCGGATCGACCTTGAGCGTCCGCCCGGACGTGGCCATCGTGTGCGACATGTTTCGCTCCAAATGTAAAGGCGAGCCGGGGGGCGTTAGCCCCTCGGGTGACGCCGCAAACACTTCCACCCAAGTCCGTTTCCGATTCGTCGTGTCCTGACAAACCGCGAAGTCATTGCGGCGTCACCCGGAGGGCTTACGCCCCCCGGCTCGCCGTTTCGTGGTGTGCTCGCGCATCGAGGATTGGTTGATCGAACTTCGCGTCGGCATACGGTCGTAACCCGCGGCTGCGGCGGATTTCGTTGAACGTGCGCAGGCCGGTCTTGGCGTCGAGTTCATCGTCGGCGCGGCGTTGGTCCTGGTTGCGCGGCGAGCATTCGGGGAACGAGATCGTCACGTCCGGGCCGAAGCGCCGGCCAAGGTCCTTCGTCAACGCCTGGCCGATCAGGTCGAGCTTCGGCTGAACGGTGCCTTCGCAGAACATGACCCGAGCGCCGTACCAGATGTCGGCCCCGAGGCCCATGTTCTCGACGATCCCGGCAACGGGTGCGGGGACGCGGAACAACGCGAAGATTTCATCGCGGCTCAGCTTCGACGAGTTCAGGTAGTCCATCTCGGCCGGCGTGAGCGTCCACGGCGAGGCCCGCAAGCCCTGTTCGAGCACGAGCGGCCGCGACCAATTTTCACGCCCGCCGAACCGGGACTGAATTTTTTCTTCGAGCCGGCGAATCGTCGGATCGGTCAGCGTTTGATCCGTTTGCAGGACCATGCCCGGCCGTTGACCCGAGAGGAACGTCTGGTAGCGGCTCTTCTGCAATTCGGTGTTGGCGTCGATCGTGAGCGCGTTCGCTTGCAACGGTGACAGGCCGTAATGAACGTCGAGCGGGTTCGGGTACTTGAGATGAACGACCTCGTCCGGGGCGAACGCCTCGGTCGGCAGGCCGGGCACGGTGACTTCGTAGCCCTTCACGAAATGAATCGGGTCGGGAATGACGCGGACCCACGGCGTCGGGATGATCCACAATTCGCCGACCCGCCCGCCGACGGTTGGCGCGGCGTACCAGTAACAATTGCCCGTCAACTCGAGGTATAAAACCGTGAGGTACCAAAGTTCCCACGGCGTGGTCCACGGGTTTGGGTCGTCGAGCAAGCGCACGAGCGGGTGCGAATTGGGCAAGGGCGTCTGTTCGTGATCGGCCTGACCGGAATTCACGTAGAGGAACGGCCGTTGCCGGGCGACTTCCTGAGCGATCGCGTTGACGGCGGCGTAAACCCACGACTGATAGT
Source organism: Gemmataceae bacterium (assembly GCA_031363325.1). Taxonomy (GTDB): domain Bacteria; phylum Planctomycetota; class Planctomycetia; order Gemmatales; family Gemmataceae; genus SIAJ01. The sequence continues at coordinate 1,329 of JANLUE010001433.1, read as the reverse complement.
TGCGCAGTTGCTCGACGTGATCGTCGCGCCACCAACCGGCGGGCCGTGAAATGAGCCCCGGCAATCCGCCGGCCGACCGCGCCGGCGCGTGCGGCCGAGTGGCTTTCATCCAGTGGCGAAGTCGGTGGAACATGGGAGGCTCCGATTCTGGTCCCCCCTCTCCGAAGCGGAGAGTGGGAGAAAACTCACTCGGAATCCGGCCGTTCCGGCTTCGGGGTCGGCGGCCGATCAGGTTTGCGGTAACCCAGCGCGTGGGTGACCGCCAGGACTTCGTGCCAAGTGGGGAACGGTCGGCGCTTGAGCCGCATGTACCGCTCCATGGCGAGGGCGAACTCGACTTCGTCGGGCGTCAGGTGTCCGCCCGGGAAGTTCTCCTCGTACCGGGCGTCGGTGAAAATGGGCATGGCCAGTCCATGAAAAGGGACGTGACCGGGCGGGGGTTGGAACTCCGGTTCGGCCGTGTCCCCCGCCCGGCGGAAGGAAGGGCTACGCGAAAATTCGAGGTTGGCGTCTTCATTGGCTCACGTTCGCATGGCTCGATGCGTTGTGTACGACCGTACATGCAAGAGGGATAATGCGAGAGGCCGTCCTGTAAAGCCCAGAATCGAAAGATTTGTCGAAATGGAATGGGCGACGAGCGACGTCGTGCCACCCGGCGCACGGCATAACCGGGCGCGCTGACGTTGCGTGTCGCTACGGTTCGCCTATGAAGGAGGCATGCGGCTTGTTCAGGAGCGGCGATGGACAAACTCGATGGCTCCGCTTTCGTTCGACTCCTCGCCGCCCAACGGTTTACGCACGTCGTTTGGATCCCCGACAGCTCGCTCGGCCCCTGGGAACCCGCACTCGCGTCCGCCTCCGAGATCAAGCTGATTCGGCCGTGCCGCGAAGGCGAGGCGATTGGTCTGGCGGCCGGGCTGATGCTCGGCGGGGCTCGGCCGATCGTCGCGATTCAATGCACGGGCCTGTTCGAGGCCGGCGACGCGTTGCGAAATGTCGTCCACGACCTGCGATTGCCGTTGAAGTTGCTCGTCGGCGTGCGAAGTTTCAACGCCCATCGGGCCGGCCAGTCGATGGATTCCTGCCCGCGCTACGTCGAGCCGTTCCTGCACGCTTGGCAAGTTCCATTCTCGTGGCTGGCCGGCGTCGATGAACCGGCAATGGCCATTGGCCTCTCGGAGCTTGCGGGCACCGAGTCGGCCCAGGTTCTCCTTCTCCCCGAGTGATGACATGACCCAGCGCGAGGCCCTCGAAGTGCTCGCTCGCCATCGCGGCGACCGGGTCGTCCTGGCCACAATGGGCGCGATTGGCCTGTGGCCTGCCCTCTCC
>JANLUE010000598.1:0-1246 GCA_031363325.1 Gemmataceae bacterium | reverse complement strand
CGCGGCAAGGCGGTCATCAACAAGCGAGGCCTCTCGAGCGCCTTCTCGGCCGCCAACGGCGCGCTCGACCACGTCAAGTGCCTGGTGAATCCGACAGCGGCTGGCGATTGGACGAGCGCCGCTCTTGTCTCGAAGGGCGAGTACGACGTGCCGGCCGGCCTCGTGTTCGGTTACCCGGTGAAGACTGACGGCAAGGGGAACGGCAGCATCGTCACCGGCCTGTCGTTCGACGCGTTCGGCAAAGCGAAGTTCGAGAACACACTGAAAGAACTTCTCGAGGAACAGGATGCCGTGAAGGAATTGTTGGGGTAGATCCTCAGTCGCCCACCGACTCGCGGCGATCGACCTTCCCATTGATAACGCCCAGATCATGCATCCTCGCGGCCGCCCCTTCTCAGCTGCGGGGGCGCAGAAAACTCGGCCGGCGTCCGTAGCCTGTCCGCACGCAACTCCTCGCGGACCTCGACCCATGAAATGCGTCCAGTGTGGAACCGACTCGAAGTACAAGGACCGCACCGGCCACACGTGCCCGAAGTGCCGGAAGCGGTTCGTGTTCGAGCCGAAAGACGGCGACACCGTCACGGACATGCTGTTCCACAACGCAGTGAAAGCGATCTCCGGCGACGGGAAGATTCGTTGGGGCGTCGAGCACCTCTACTACGAAGTCTGTCGCCGCAAACGGCCGAAGCGGGCCCCCTGGCCGCTGATCTACGTCGTCCTGGCCGTCGCGGTTTTCGCCATTGCGATTGGCTTCGTCAACCCGCAGAAATATATCCAGTTCGCGTGTCCGTGTGCCGGCATCGCCCTCATTTCCTTGGGCACTTTGATCGCCACGCGGATCGGCAAATACACGGTGCCGATGAAGCTCGAAGTCTTCAACGGCTACTGGAATCGCTGGAAGGGCGCTCACGACACGCCCGGCTTGATCGCGCGAGCCCCCCAGCCGGCCAAGCCGAAGCAACTCGAAGCGGACATTGGCGACTATTCGTTCGATCGAGCCGTGATCTGCGATCGAGCGCGCACCGTCGATTTGCTCGTCGCCAACAACTTCCACTTCGAGAACAACTGCGCCGTGCTGTCCGCCGAGGGCTACCCGGCCGGGCCGTTCGAGACGGTCAAGGCCATGCTCAAGCGCAACCCGCGCTTGCAGGTCTACGCCCTGCACGACGCGACCCCCGACGGCTGTTGCCTCGCCCACCGGCTGGCCACCGATCCGAACTGGTTCGCCGGTCAGGTGAAGGTGATC
>JANLUE010000582.1:0-4284 GCA_031363325.1 Gemmataceae bacterium | reverse complement strand
TTTGCCGAGATCGATCGTGCCATCGGCGAGGATCGTCTGATCGGCGGGCAGGCGGATCTTCGAGTCGAGGTCGCCGGGCAACAGCAACAGGCCGTCGCCCGGTTCGACGCGATACTCGGCGAGCCAGGCCTTGTTCAATTCTCGCGGGATCTCCTGGGGCGAGCACAGTCGAGCGGCTTTGGCCTCGTCGCCAATGGGATAGCGTTCCGGCAGCGCGGACGAATTGGTCCCGAGCGACCCGCAGCCGACCGGGCCGGCCAGGCAAAGGGCGGCGACGAGCGAACGCAGGTAACCTCGGCGGGGCATGGAAACATCCGGGGGCGCAACCAGGCGGCACATCCGGAATGATCGGCAATGTCGGTGCGGATTGTTGAGGGAAAAGGTTGGGCCTCGACGACCGCCAACACGTTCCGGATATCGCGCCCGGCGTTTATGCAAGCAGTCGTGAACGGGGCGATTGCGACGGGAGGGCTGCTCACATCATCACTTTCGCCAAACGCTCCAAATACGCGTTCGCACCGAGGCCATGGGCCTTCGCGAGAGCGGCGATCGCGCGGGAGGTTGCACGGCATTCGCCAAATTCGATGCGACGGAGTTGACGTTCGGTGAGCCCCGCGATCATCGACTGCGGGAGGCCGACCGCTTCGCGCACTTTGCGAATCGCGGCCCCATACCGTTCGTTGAACCCGACCGTTCGCTGCTGCGCCTTGCGGAGTTCCTCGGGCACGACGGCCTGGAGAAACTGACTCCAGCCCAAATGAGCGTCGAGGTCCGGCCAGTGCAGGAACGACCCATCGGGATCGATCGTGAAGTTTCGCAAGACCGATTGCGGTTGGTCAGCCAATGTGGCGAGCGAGCGAACCGGGACGTGCAACATCCGATGCATCGGCCCACGAACCTGGAGCGAGCCCCCGACCAGATACGCATCGACGATGTTGCCCCGAGTTTCACCGGGCGCGAGAGACAGGCAGACGCGCCCCAAGAGCTGCGCCAGCTCCGGAACTTCCAGGCTCTCCACCTTCACCACGTGAAGCCGGTTCTCCGAGCGGACGTTGGTCGTTCGCATCCACCGCGCGACTTGATCCGGGTGCGTCGTCGGCTCCGTGAAAAGCATGTGGAACGCCGCTGAGGCGACTGTTTCGATGCCGAGCCTGGTCAGCCATCGCCCGTCATCGTCGGCGTGAGACAGAACGACGTTCGACGCGCGAAGCTTCATCCTAGCATGCGGGAACTCCTGGATTGTCGCGCAATTCGTCAGTCGCTTGCTGTGCCGCGCGACACTGCGATAAGCGTGCGCCAGCCGCGACGTTGCAAAGAAGTTCACCAGGGGGGGTGATTTGGGAATCATTGATTGACTTTCGCCTCCCATTCCTCCAGCAGCGCTACGCGGTTGTTTCGCACGGCCTTCCGGAGCTCGCGGAGCACCTTGCCGCCCGGAGGGTCACCCCACTTCGCCTCGAACATCGCGTCGTCACTTTCAGTGAACTTCACCGCCATCTCCCATTCGCCATCGCGTTCACGTGAAAGTGCGGCGGCTCGTGGTCGTTCGACCAGAACCAACAGGTCAGGCCGGCAATTTCAAAGCAGGCGACTTTGGGCATGACGCACCCATCGATATGAGTATATCGCGTGACCGGACATTTTTCAAGTTCTATCATCCTGAAAATGTCCCGTTTCGCTCACCGCCGTGGCGTCAGCCACCGGGCGATCGACATCACGACCACTGTCGAGACAGAGACAACCACGAAGATCACGAGGCTCGCGTTGAGATAACTCAATTTGGGGATCATGATCGCGCCGGCGGTCAGGGTCGTTGTCGAAACGAAAACCATCGGCGGGACGGTGACCCAGGCGTATTTGCCGCGGCCCGTGTTCACGAGCCAGGTCGTTACCAGTGCAAGCGCCAACACCGCGAGCAATTGGTTCGCGATGCCGAACATCGGCCAGATCGTTTGGATGCCCCCGTACCAGACGAGGCTCGCCCAGCCGAACGTCACGATGGCAGTCGCGAGAATCGCCCCGGTCCACGAGTCCGATCGGCCCAGTTCCGGCACCACGCGACCCAACGATTCCTGGAACAGGTAGCGGGCGATCCGCGTGCCGGCGTCGATCGTCGTCAGGATAAAGAGCGCTTCGAACATGATTGCGAAGTGGTACCAATACTTCATCCACGCCGCGAGTTGCCCGTCGGCCCAGTCGAACGCGGACGTCAGGATCGAAGCCATCGACACGGCCAATGTAACCGCCCCACCTGTGCGTCCACGGAGCGACTCGCCGCCAACTTGATCCTCGACCTCGGCCAGATTGAGTTGATGCAGCTCGCGGGCACCGGTCGCGTGAATCTTGTCCCGCGCGACGGGAAGGTCGTCGTAGAGCTTGTCGAGCCGTTCCTGGAACTCCGGCACCTTTTCGACATCGACGTTGATCGCGTAGTAGAGCGACGGGGGCATCGCGGCGGCCGCGATCAACGCGACCACGCCGACCAAGCCTTCCATCAACATCGCCCCGTAGCCGATGCGGCGGATATCACTTTCCTTGTCGATCATTTTCGGCGTCGTGCCACTCGAGACGAGCGAGTGGAACCCGGAGATCGCCCCACACATCACGCAGATGAACACGAACGGAAACAACCCGCCGGAGAACGTCGGCCCGCCCGCCCGAAACACTTCGTTGATCGGGGGATGTTCAAGCGTTGGGTTTGCGATTACGACCCCGACTACGAGCAGACCGAGCGTGCCGATCTTCATGAAGCTCGACAGATAGTCACGCGGCGTGAGCAACAGCCAAACGGGCAGGACGGCCGCGATGAATCCGTAAATTCCGAGCGCGACAATCGTTTGCTCGCGACTCAGATTGAAGAAACGTTCGAGCGACGAGCCCGGAATCGACCCCCCGAGGATGACGGCCCCAAGCGTCATCGCGCCACCGATCAGCGACGCTTCGACGACACGGCCCGGCCGAATGCGATACATCCACAGGCCGACGAACAGAGCGATGGGTATCGTGCAGGCGATCGTAAACGTGCCCCAACTGCTGCCGGGAATCACCTGCACGCAACTTTTGGGCAACGTGAATACGGCCCGCCCGGCCGCGTCGAGCTTCGGCTCGATCGTCGCGTTGGCCGGCAGGCGAACGCGGAACGATTCGGGCCGCAGGCTCGAAGCGTTGCTGCCCGGATAGGTGAGATCGCAATTCAGAGGGAAGATCGCTTCGGTCGATTTTTCGAAGGCGATCAGTTCGGGCGATTTGCCCACGGGAACGCGAATGGCCGTCCCCGCCGGCAACTTCGCGTCCTCGCCGCCGAGCGCCTTCACGACCACAAACGAAAGTCCCGCCAGGGCGATTACCACGATGACCAAAATCGCCAGCGACGAAACGATCGCGGCCGACTGGCCGAGTTCCACTCGCGCGATCTCGGCCAACGACTTGCCGCCGCGCCGGACCGACGCGGCCATGACAAGCATATCTTGCACCGCACCGGCGAGACAAACGCCGATGAGCAACCAGAGCAGACCGGGGGCGTACCCGTATTGCATCGCGAGCACGGGGCCGATCAGCGGGCCCGCCCCGGAGATCGCGGCGAAGTGATGGCCGAACAGGACCCAGCGATTGGTCGGATGATAGTTCTGGCCGTCGTTGAGTTGATGCGCGGGCGTGACGAGTGAATCGTCGAACGCCGCGACCTTGGCGGCCAGGAAGGCACTGTAGAACCGGTACGCGATCGCCAGGATGCACAACACGCCGAGCATGACGGGCATGGCCCGCAGGAGTTGAACTTGCTCTCCGCTCGTCGGGTCGAAGCGGGTTTCGAAGAAGGCGTTCGCGAGCATGAAATGGCCCATTCGTTCGGGCCGATTCTATCGCGCCGGGCCGGCGCGTCGTGTAAGATGGATCGAACCGGAGGCCGCGATGATCAAGTCGAGCTATGCCCAAACGACCCACAAGGAAATTATCTATCCCACTTCGGACGGGCGCCCCATGGCCGAAACCGATTGCCATCGCGATCTCATGACCGACAAGATCGCGACCCTGGACGACCACTACGCGGCCGACCAAGACGTCTATGTCTCCGGCAACTTGCTCCGCTATTACGTCCGGGGCAACAAACGAAGGCACATTTCACCCGACACGTTTGTGGTGTTTGGTGTGCCGAAGAAAAAGCGGGACTACTACCTCGTGTGGAACGAAGGAATCGACCCAGCTTCGTAATCGAGTTCACGTCCTCCTCGACCCGACGCGAGGATCAGACCAAGAAGATCCTCACAATCACCGGCGGCGTCAAGT
>JANLUE010000574.1:0-4239 GCA_031363325.1 Gemmataceae bacterium | reverse complement strand
AAGGAAAAGCGCCGCAAGAAACACGAACTGCGATTGGCCGCCAAGACGACGACGGCCGCGCCGAAGAAGTGAGTTCGCGATTGGCCCGGCGAACTTCGCCGGGCCGAATCGTGCCTACTCGTAGTCCATCATTTCCTGGGTCAGAGTCGCGTTGCAGAACACGGTCGTCACGTCGTCGTGTTCGTCCAGGATGTCGAGCATCTTCGCGATCTTGCGGCCGACTTCCACATCGACCTCGACGCCCGCTTTCGGCACCTGTTCAATCTCGGCCGATTCCGGCTTGAGGCCGGCCGCTTCAAGGGCCACTTGCAGTCCGGCGAACGCGGTTACTTCGCAAGTGACCACGAAGTTGTCCCCCTCGCGGCGCAGGTCCTCGCCGCCATTTTCGAGGACGACGTTCATCAGAGCGTCTTCCGTCGTGCCGGAACTCGGGATCACGAACAGGCCCTTGCGATCGAACAGATACGACACGCTGCCGGGGCCACCCATGTTCCCACCGCACCGATCGAACAGCTTGCGGACCTCGCCGCTGGACCGATTCCGGTTGTCGGTCATCACATCGCAAATGACCGCGACGCCGCCGGGGCCGAACCCCTCGTAGACGAGTTCTTCCATCGTCGCGCCGTCGAGCTCGCCCGTCCCGCGTTTGACGGCCCGCTCGATGTTGTCGCGCGGCATCGAGACGGCGCGCGCCTTGTCGATCGCGTAGCGAAGCTTGAGGTTGGTCTGCGGATCGCCGCCCCCGGCCTTGGCCGCGATGATGATGTAACGACTCAACTTGCTGAAGAGCTTGGCGCGGACCGCGTCCTGCTTGCCCTTGCGAACGGCGATGTTCGACGAATGGGAATGCCCGGCCATGAGGTCTCCTCCAGCGGGCGGCGATCGGCCCGCGGGTACCCGACAGGATATCGCGAGACGCGCGTGGGAGAAGGTGCCCGACCGATCGCGACCGCCGACGATCGGCGGAGCGAACTCGAGCGCGAACACCGGCGCTGATGGGGCGTACGCGATCGGGGCGACCGGTTGAGTTTGAGCGACGCGGGCAAGGTCGAGCGGAAATGATCGGGACGCGTAAACCAATTGCATGATCTCCCGCGCCATCGCACAACTCATCGCCGAGGACGGTCGCGTCCTGGTTCGCTCGGAAGACTGCGGCGACGATTGGTCGCCCGAGGTCGAACGGATCGTCGCCGGGTTCGGATTGCCCGCGGGTCAATCGGCCCCGGAGTGTCTGTTCGTCGTGCCGTTCGCTCGGCGACACGTGGCCGTCGTCTCGGTCCTCGGTCGGCGGTTCCGCTTCTTGATTCTGTCCCGACCGCTTTACGACATCATCCCCGATCCCTTCGCGATCGCCGAACGGTTTCCACCAACGTGGGGCGATGTGCGCACGGTCGAATCGCTCGAATGGCCCGACGAGCCGTTGCCGAAGCGAACCGTTGCTCAACTCGATGCGATCTTCAAAGACGGCGATGGGCCATTTCTGCTCGGCGCGTGTCAGACACTCGTCGACAGTGGACGGATCGTTCTCCGCGGCCCCGAACCGAATGCGACGTTGTATCGCGATGTTTGGACCTTGTTGCCGGACAGCACGCGGCGGCAAACCTGGCCGGCCACGTTCGCGTACTCGCTCGACCTCGGCTTCAGTTGGGCGACGCTGGCCGACGTGCCCGACCAGGGCTTCATCGGCTACCTCACCGAGGACCAGACCCGCGACTATCCGGAGAGCCGCTACGAGCGCGAACTGCAAACCGCGGTGGAACATAACGATCAGCGGACCATCGATCGATTGTTCGCCCGGCGAAGTAGCGCCGAGACGCTGCGCCTCGCCCTGTGGATTGTCTTGTCGGCCGCGGCCCTTTCATTGGTGACGCGCGTGCTGTTGGGATAAGGCACATTCGGCGCGACGATTTTGTCCGTGTCATCGCGTCGGACTTCCGTACTCCAATCGAGAACCAGTTCCCCATTTCTCGGAGGCCACCATGGCCCTTTTGCCGCACCTGTGCGTCGGCGATGCGAAGAAGGCGATCGAGTTTTACAAGGCCGCGTTCGATGCGGTCGAAGTCCGCCGCATGGACGCACCGGACGGCAAGCGACTCATGCACGCCGAAATGACCATCGGCGACGCGACATTGATGATGCACGACGATTTCCCGGAATACCACGACGGCAAGTCGAACGACCCGCTCAACGTTGGCGGAACGAGCGTCACCCTGCATCAGGTCGTCCCGGACACCGATGCGGCGATCGCCAAGGCGGCCGCGGCCGGGGCCAAGATCACGATGCCCGCGGCCGACATGTTCTGGGGCGACCGCTACGGTCGCATCGTCGATCCGTTCGGCCACGAGTGGTCGTTCGGCACTCCTCTGGCGAAATAACGAATGCGTGTCTTCGTGACGGGCGGGACCGGCCTCGTCGGTCGCCGCCTCGTGACTCGCCTGACGGCCCGGGGCGATTCGGTCGTCGTGCTTTCACGCGCGCCGGCCAAAGCGAAAGTACCCCCTGGGACCGAGGTCGTCGAAGGCGACCCGGCCACGGCTGGGCCGTGGCTCGACGAACTCGCGACGGCCGACGGCGTTGTGCATCTCGCGGGCGAATCGATCGCCGGGCACCGCTGGTCGACCGCGTTCCGCCAGAAAGTTCTCGAGAGTCGAGTCAACTCGACGCGCCTGATTGCCGAGACATTGGCGAAGAACCCAACGCGGCCGGACGGCACTCCGCGCGTGCTCGTTAATGCATCGGCCGTTGGCTATTACGGCAACTTCCGCGACAACCCAACCGAGTTCGTCGAGGACGATCGGCCCGGTAGCGGCTTCCTGCCCGACGTGTGCGTGGCCTGGGAACGTGCGACCGAACCGGCGAATGCGGCCGGCGCGCGGGTCGCGATCATTCGAGTTGGGATGGTCCTGGCTGGTCATGGCGGGGCGCTGCCTCAACTCGCTCGGCCGTTCCGGTGGTTCGTCGGCGGAGTCATCGCCGGCGGGCGTCAGTGGGTGAGTTGGATTCACCTCGACGATTTGGTCGGCTTGTTCTTGCTCGCGCTCGATCGACCCGACGCGCGCGGCCCCATCAACGGGACGGCCCCGGAGCCGGTCACGAACTGGGGCTTCAGCCACATCCTGGCCGACGTATTGCGTCGACCGTGTCGAGTTCCGGTGCCCCGATTCGCTCTACGCTTGTTGTTGGGAACGATGGCCGAACTGGCGACGCACGGCCAACGTGTGATCCCGACACGCGCGAAGTCGCTCGGGTACGAGTATCAGTTTCCCCTGTTGGAAGGGGCCTTGCGAAACGCGCTGGGGAAAGAGTAATTGACGCGCGATTGTTCGGCGTTTAGACTGCAAGTGGAAACCGCTGGAGTCGAACATGGCCGCGCGAGACCGAGAGTTGGCAACGTACCAACGCGAGAAGCAAAACTTGCTGCAACACGAGGGCCAGTTCGTCGTCATCCAGGGCGACTTGGTCGCGGGCGTTTGGAAGAAGTACGAGGACGCTCTGGTGGCTGCGTACTCCAAGTTTGGGTTGCAGCCGTTTCTTTTGAAGCAAATCGAAGCGGTCGAACGACCCCTCTTTATCTCTCGAATGTTCGCGCCCGCCCGCCAACGATCGTAGTGCCCGCCTACCATTGTCCACCGCTCGCGGGGCCGTTTCACGGCTTTCAATCCGCCACCAATCACACTTCCGCACCGAACGACCAATCGCCTTTCGCGGCGCGGCGGGTGACGCGTTCGAGCAGGCCGTTGACTTGATCCCATTCGTGCGCGGACACCGTCACCGGCGTCGAGCCGTAGCCAATCTGCCAAAGCCACTCGATCGACGAACGGATCAGGCCGGCGTCGCGACTGTCGTTCGCGATCAGGATCGGGGGCATCTCGTTCGCTGGCCCAGGCCGACCGCCGAGTCGATCGAAGCGGTCGCGGATCCGTCGACTCGCGGCCTCGTAGAGGTTGCCCACTTCGACCTGGGCGTTGGTCCGTTGCCGAACGACGCCGCCCTTGGGTAACATGGCGGCCTGTTCGCCGGGCGCCAGCGTCTGGCCATCGGGCTTGCGATAGGTGCCCAGGAATCGACGAATCGCCGCGAACGCGAGTAGGACCGTGACCACGATCAGGAAGCCTTTCAAGATCCGCTCGTAGCCGAAGTTCTGTTCGATGAACTTGTTGAACACGTCCTTTTCTTGAAGTTCGTTCAACACGGGATTGGCGTAGTTCAACAACAGGTTGGCCATCACTTCGGGCGGCA
>JANLUE010000564.1:0-4301 GCA_031363325.1 Gemmataceae bacterium | reverse complement strand
CCTCCATCACCTCGTCATGTGTGAACCATCGGCCCGCGAGGGAGTCTCGCGTGCCATCGAGAATGCCATAGATCGTTTCAAATTCCTCGCGGACATCCTCGAGCGATGCGTCGGCGGGGAGATGGGACAGACAACGGACGATCGAATTTCGGGCATCGAGTTGTTGCAGAACCTCGAAACTACTGGTGTCTTTCGTGGGCGCATCCAGTTCGTGGTCAACCGGGCCGGCGATCGCTTCGAATTCATCTCGAATATCTTCGAGCGTGGCGGCTTCCGGCAAGCGCGAAACGGCTTGAACCACCGTGTCGCGAGTGTCGAATTTCTGAGTCATTGCATTGCCTCGGCTTTCCAATGCGGCGATAGGCGTGGCCATCGATCATTCCTCCGAGAAGTCGGGATCCTGTTGGCGAACGTGGCGGATGGCATTCAGGAGAACTACATTTTCATCTTCGATCACTTGAAAGAACAGTCGAAATTGACCGATCAAGTACTCTCGGATCTCGCCTCGACTCCCGTCGACGAAAACAGACGAGATGAATGGCGTCTCGGCGAGGAATTCGATCCCTTCGGCAATCGCCATCTCCGCGCGTTCCGCCCAATCGACATCTTTCGAAAGGCAATACTTCAGCACATTTCGAAATTCGAGGCGACCGCGTTTCGTCCAAGCAATCTGCCAGGGCATCGCCTGATCCTCGCGGGGAATCCCAAATGGGACGCATCACCACTGTTAAATGGCACCCACCGGGACGGCACTGGCTTTCGCTTGCGACACGAGCGCTCGCATTTCACGCATCACTTCGTCGTTGCTATAGACGCGCCCGGCGATTCCATCCTCGACGCCCTCGATGATGGAACAGATCAAATCGAACTGGTAGCGCAGATCGCCTAAAGTCGCGTCGACGGGCAACTTGGCCATGCCGCGAATCACCATGTCCCGCGCATCGATCTTGTTACTCTTCGCATCCATCGCATCACCTCGGCAATCCCGTGTAGTCTTCCGGGTACACCCGGTCGACTCGGCTTGGGGCGTACGTGTGGACGTCCACGTCGTCGGGCGTCGGGCGGGGTTCGCTCATGGCCTGGACGACGGCCGCGTCCGCTTCTTCGTGGGCATCGTGCCAGATCAGTTCCACGAGTTCCCGATGGATGACGCCGTCGGCCACCAGCTTCCGTTCGAACTTCGTCAGGCAATCGACTTCGCCGGCCACGCGGGCGGCTCCGCTCGACGACGAGTGGCCGTGCAACCGCGAGACCATCGCTTCGAGCAGGAACGGCTTGCGAACGTTGCGACACAGGTCGAACGCCCGCTCGAGGCCGTGCCACATGGCGATCGGGTCGTTGCCATCGACGACTTCGCTCGCGATGCCGAACGGTTCGCCGCGATCGGCGATGTGCTTCTCCGCGTGTTGCGTGTGGGCCGGCGTCGAGATGCCGTACTTGTTGTTCGTCACGATCATCAAGACGGGAAGTTCGTGCTTCGGCCGCGTCGACCAGACCATGCAACTGCCGAAGTCCCCCTCGGCCGTCCCCGCGTCGCCGCCCACGACGATCGAAACGCCCGAGCCGCCATGGCGTTTTTGCACGATGGCGGTGCCGGGCGCCATCACATATTGGACTTCGATCACGCTCGTGACCGGTATCACGTTCCATTCCGGCATCGCGTAATGGCCGACGAAGTTTCGACCCCACGAGTGGCGGTCGGTCTTGGTCATCGCCATTTGCCGAACGTGCTCGAGCATGGGCATTCCCATGGCGAGCAAGACGCCGGCGTTTCGATAGTGCAGGTGCAAGTAGTCGAAGGCCGGGCCGCGTCCTTTGTGAACCTGCAGGCCGAGGCAAACGTTGAAGGCTTCCTCGCCGGGCCCGCCGACCCAGAAGTAACCTTCGCCGGACTTGGACATCTTGATGGTCCGCTCTTCGAGCGCGCGGGTGCGGACCATGAGGCGAAAGATTTCGAGGCAGCGGTCCGACGGTAGGGATTCGAGGCCGCTGAAGACTTGGCGCCCGGCTCGAAGGGCCGGGCTCGCGACGCCCGGGAGCTCGTCCTCGGAGTCGGAATACGATGCGGACGCGTTCGGCACGTCAGGCCCTCCTGGGTCGGTCCGTCCTGGGGGACGGCAGTCGGGGTTGCCGGACAGCGATCGGCTCGGGCACGCGGGATTGGCTGGCGAACGGGAGAGACGATTCTCCCGGCGTGCGGGTCGGTCGCTGACTCAGGTCTTCGCTCATTATACCTCGGCCCAACCGGGGACGGGGAGATCGTTTTCAACCTGGGCGACACGATTTTTCGACGGGCGACCGGCAAATTCGACCGGGCATCGAAATCCGTCACGCCCGTACAAACCTATCCGGATGATAGGAAAGCGTGGCGGACGGGGCAGGTCGGAATTTCGATTAAGTCGCGGTCAAACGACTCGGGCCGTCGCCTTGAACTTCACTTCGCCCCGGCCGCGCCATTTCTTCAAGAGCTTCGAGACGATTCGATACGGCAACGGAGCCGCGTTCGCTAACGGGCCAAGCGGTTCCAGCCACTTCGCGACATCGGGGTGTGTTTGCTGCAGGCAGTCGAGGAACCTCGGCCAGAACGGAGGCCACAGGCAATCGTGGTGATGTACGATTCTGGCCGCTCGCAGTTTGTCTTCGCGGTACCACTTCGCGTGGATGTCGCTGCCCATTTCGTAGTTGTGCGAATGCGCCAGTTGCCGGTGGCGAAGCTTCAACTTCGTCGCGGCCAGGCTCAGGGCGTATTGCTCCGTGAAGAATGGCCCGGTCACGGCCGACGCGAGCCGTTCATCGAGCAAGCGATTGGAGCAGCGATCGTGTTCGACCGCGAGGCCGGTGCCACGCCGAAAGACGAACACGCCGCTGTTCCAGTAGAGGCGAATTCGATCCCCCTCGCGTTCGGTCGTCACCCACGGCAGTGATTCGATGTCGATGCCGATCGCGTCGCAAGCCGCTCGCCAGAATGGTTCGCTCGGGTCGCCCGGGCCGGTCGTGCCGCCGGGGTTGTCCGGCGAACAGGCGACGATGTCCTCGCTCGGGCCGGGGGTCAGTTCGTTCGGTTCGCCGGTGAACAGCAAGTCGCCATCGAGCCAGCCGACGAACTCGGTTGTGGCCGACTGCTCCGCGAGGATCAGGGCACGCGTCTTGTTGATGTAGGCGTACCATCGATGGGGATCGACGCGGTGCGTCGATCGATAGTCGATCCGGAGTCGGTCGAACTCGCGGCGAGTGTGACGTCGAAGCGGCGGGCCGAACCGTGGCCGAACCGCCCATACGGGGCAGTCGGCATAGGCCCCGCCGAACCGGCGCAGGCTCTCGACCATGCGAAGAACTTGGGACTCGAGCGGGCCCGACTCGACACAGGTGAGGAACGTGATCGACGGCGTCATGCGCGAGTGATTCTACGTCGCCCGGCGAACGTGGGCCACGTAGACTGACGGACGCGCCCTCGATTCAACCGGAAACTTCGATGCGATCTCTCCTCCTCTCCGCATTGCTGACGGCACCGGCACTCGCCCAATACGGCGACATCGGCGAACTGAAACTCGCCAAGCCCGAAGACAAGGTCGATGTGAAGTCCGAGCCGGCACCGAAAGGGGCCATCGTGTTGTTCGATGGCAAGAGCCTGGACCAGTGGGCGTCGCGGAACGACGCCAAGAAGCCGGCCGCATGGAAACTCGTCGAAGGCGCGATGCAAGTGAACGGCGGGGACATCGTGACCAAAGAAAAGTTCGACGGGCACTTCAAGTTGCACGTCGAATTTCGCGTACCGTACATGCCGACCGCCAAGGGCCAGGGACGCGGCAACAGCGGTGTCTACGTTCAGGGTCGCTACGAAGTGCAAGTTCTCGATAGTTACGGGCTCGATTCACAGGACAACGATTGCGGCGGCATCTATGGAATCGCCAAGCCGCTCGTGAACGCGTGCAAGGCCCCGACCGTCTGGCAGAGTTACGACATCGATTTCACCTCGCCGAAGTTCGAGAACGGGAAAAAGACCGAACCCGGACGCATCACGGTCCTCCATAATGGCGTCAAAATCCACGACTATGTGAAATTGACCAAAGACAACACGACCGCCGGCGCGGGCGGCGACCCCGGAACCGCCGGCCCGATCCTGTTGCAGGATCACGGCAATCCGGTGCAGTACCGAAACCTTTGGCTGGCGAAGTAAACCCAAGTCAGCTTGAAACCCGGAGTTCCGCTCCGAACTCACTGACATCCCGAAGGGATGCCAGCAATTAGCCTGGGGTTGAGCGAAGCGACACCCCCGGCGCGGCCCGACCCAGTAGTCCGTC